>JBILGP010000143.1:0-5286 GCA_044350985.1 Polaromonas sp.
CCACACCTACACCCATACCCGCGCCGCTCGCACTGGCCCCTGCACCTGTCACGCCCCCCTCCCTGTCGCCCTCCATGCCGCCCTCCATGCCGCCCGCGGCACAAGCCCCTGCGGCTGTGCAGGTGGCGCAGGCCGCCGTGCCGGCGCCACCCCCCGCAGCACCCAGCCCGGCGGTCGCCACGGTCATCCGCCCGGCCGCTACACCCGCCGCTACACCGGCCCCTACACCGGCTCCTGTACCTGTTCCCACACCAGCTCTTGTGGCCGTCCCCGCGCCCAGCCCCGTGGCGGTGGCAGCGCAACCCGCACCCGTGCCAGTGCCCACCGCACTGCCAGCGTCCGCACCAGCGCCCGCACCAATGGCCACGCCAGCGCCCACGCAGCCGTCGCCGTCCGTGGCTGGCGTGGGCACCCCCGTGGTGCCTGCGACGCCCAGCGTCGTCGTCGCCACCGAATACCGGACCGAGTCAACAACGCAGCCGATCGCATCACCGGCCCCGTCTGCGGCAGCTCCAACGCCGGTCGCGCCTGCGCCGGCTGCTGCCGTCAGCGCCCCCGCTCCTGCGCCAGCCACGGGGAGCGCAACGGCCACAGCCGATGCCTCTTCGCCGGCGACACCGCCCCAACTGATCGCCCAGGCAATCGTGCGACCCGCACCTGTCGCCGTGCCCGAAAAGCCGGCCGAGCAGTTGTTGGCCTCGGCCGCAACGCTGCAGGACATCTATGCGATGCGCAACGGGCGTCTGAAGCTTGAAGTCAGCGCGCCCGAGCAGCTGACCATCGACAAAGACCCCCTGCACTTTAGCGTGCGCTCAAATACCGCCGGCTATCTGTACGCCGTCATGCTCGGCTCCGACGGACGCAGCTTCTACCTGCTGTTTCCCAACAAGCTCGATAGCGACAACCGCATCAAGGCCAACACCACCTATCGCTTTCCGCGCCCGGGCTGGGCCGTCAAAGCGGGCGGGCCCGAAGGCGTGAACCACCTGCTGTTTGTGGTCAGCCAATCGCCGCGAGACCCCAGGGTGTTCGTGCCCACCGACTCGGGCGATGGCGGCGGGCCCTTCACCTTTGCAGTGACCGACCTGCTCGCACGCCAGCGCCTGGTCGACTTCTTCATTGGGCGTGGCGTGCAAGGCCGCAGCCGTCTCATGGCCGCGCAACTGCTGACCATCAAGGAGGTGCCATGAAAGCGCTGACTCTGCTTCTTTCGGCTGTGCTCGCCGCTTCGTTGAGCGCTCCCGCCCTGGCGCAGCCGCCACGGGCCGATGCGTCGGTCGATGACATCGTCAACGCGCTCTCGCCCGCGCCGCGCACGCGCAGCCTGACCCGCAACCTCAAGGTCGAGCCCGCCAAAATCGACCTGACCATCCAATTCGATTTCGACTCTGCGCGCATCAAGGACGACAGCCGCCCCCAACTCGAGCGTCTGGCCCAGGCGCTGCAGCACGAGCGGCTGGCCTCGATGCGTTTTCAGATCGAAGGGCACACCGACGCGCAGGGCAGCGCGGCCTACAACTTGTCGCTGTCGGGCCGTCGCGCCGATGCGGTGCTGGCCTTCCTGAGCCAGCAGGGGGTCGCTAAGGACAAGCTCCAGGCCCTGGGCAAGGGGTCGAGCGATCTGCTCGAGCCGGCCGAGCCTCGATCCCCCAAAAACCGGCGCGTGCGCATTCTCACCCTGGAGTAAACGATGAAGAAAGCCCTGGCCCTGGCGGTCTGCTTGCTCGGCGCTGCCGCCGCAATGGCCCAGACTGGCATGTTGGTCACCGACGAGGAGTTCAAGGCCTCTGCCGCGGCGCCGGAGTTGCCGCTGTCACGCAGCATGCAACCGGCGGGCGCGCCCAAAATCGAACTGATCTCGCCCGACATCAACAAGCCGGTGGCAGCGCCCACCAACATCGAGCTGCGCTTTGTCGGTAGCTCGCCGGCCGAGCCACGGCCCGAATCGTTCAAGGCCATGTACGGCGCCTTTCGCATCGACATCACTCAGCGCCTGCTCAAGGTGGCCCGGGTGACCAAGGACGGCATCAGCGTCAGCGGCGCCGACCTGCCCCCCGGCAAACACCAACTGACGCTGACACTGACCGACACGCTGGGCCGTCAGACCCAGCAGGTGCTGTCTTTCGTGGTGCAGTGATCAGGGGATAAAGTAGAAATCGCCCAGGGTTTGGTCGTAGAGGGCCGGCACCTGCTCGTGGCCCACCGTTTTGGCCATTTGCACCACTGCGTTGCGAACGGTTCGCACCACCCGGTCCAGGGGCACGCCCGGCTTGCTCATTTCCTTGACAAACACGCGGGTGAACAGCCCGTTGGGGTCTTTGTCCTTGTCACCCAGACGGTCGAGCGCCTGCTGACCGGCGCCGGCCGAAAAAATCACCATCTGCCCTGAGGCCGCCGATGCCGGCGCCAGGCCACGGCCACCGATGGCCCGACCGCTCGACTTGAAAGGGTTGTCGCGACAGGCGTCGACGATCGCCAAACTAAAGCGCGCCTTGCGATCACTCAAATCGTCGAGGATGCGCTGCAGTGGGATGGCCTCGTCCCGAACCTGCTCCTCCGAGTCGCCACGGATATCGACCGGCAGCAGGAAATTGGCCGGGCCGAGCTGCACGCCATGGCCTGCGAAAAACACCACCACCTCATCTCCGCCCTGGATGTCCTGGCGAAAAATGCGCAGGGCCTCCTTCATGCCGCGCTCGGTCAGGTCGACCCGCAGCGAGACTTTGAAGCCCGCAGCCTCCAGGCTCTTGGCCATCACGCGGGCGTCGGAGCGCGCGTTGAGCAAGGCAGGCACGGCTTGGTAGCTGTCGTTGCCGATGACCAGGGCCAGACGCCGGCCCGAAATCGGCATGACCGGTGAAGGCGAAGCCGGTGCGCTGGCAACCGGTGCGGCAGGCGCAGCAGCAGGGGCAGCAGCGGGCGCAGCAGCCACCGCCGTTTGCAGACGCTGCAACTGCTCGCGCATCTCGCGCATTTGCGCCGCCAGTTGCTCTTCACGCTCGCGCGCTTGGCTGGCCAGACGCTCCTGCTCAGTGCGGGCCTGGGCGAGCAAGGCTTGCTCAAGCCGGCTTCTTTCTTCGGCCAGTCGTTTTTCTTCGGCTTGCTTTCGCGCCTGCTCCAAAGCCTGCAAGCGCTGCTCCTCGGCCACGCGTTTCTGCTCGGCCAGACGCCTTTCTTCAGCCAAGCGTTTTTCTTCGGCCAGACGCTTTTCTTCGGCCAGTCGCCTTTCTTCAGCCAGGCGTTTTTCTTCGGCTTGCCTGCGCGCCTGCTCCAAGGCCTGTAAGCGCTGCTCCTCGGCCACACGTTTTTGCTCGGCCAAACGCTTTTCTTCAGCCAGACGTTTTTCTTCGGCCTGCCTGCGCTCCAAAGCGAGCCGCTCTTCAAGCTCCTGCTGCTTCTTGCGCTCGGCCTGGGCATCGGCAGCCGCGGGCGGCGAGCCTGTCTGCGGCAACGCCTGAGCCAAGACCGGGGGTGCGGCAGGATCGGGGACGCGCAGGGCCGCATTCCTGAGCGTGGTCGGCAAAGCAGACAGGTAGATCGGATCGACAGGGTCAGAACTGCCCGTGATCTCGTTGATCACCCTTTGCCCGTAGGCCTTGTACCAATCGGTCAGTTCCTGCTGAGCCGGTGAGAGCGCCTGCTGAGCACGCAGCCTCTGCAGATAGCTGCCGACCGGCGATGTCGCTGTGGTGGGCACCCGCATGCGCTGAAAGAAATAGGCCACCAGGCCGCCCCGCGCATCGGCGAGACCCCGAAACATCAAGGTCTCACCGGGCGGCTTGATGGCCTCGCGGGACCAGGCCGCTCTGAGCTTGGCGAACGCCGAGCCTTCGGACTGAATCGGGAAATCATGGTAGATCAAGGAAAAACAGCCGCCAGAGAGTGCAGATCCGCGCGGACTGCTGAGCAGGCCCACGTTGCAGGTCGGCCCGTCCGCCCAGTTCAGCTGGCGGTTCTCGTAGAAGTTGACGCTCAGAAGCTGGTCGACCTGACCCCGGTCCGACTGCTCGAGCCACACCACGAAGCCATCTTGCGGTGCGGTATGCCCCGACTTGACCGGCTCCTTGACCCGAACCAACCAACGCCCCGAAGGAAGCGGGAACTGCGTGCTCTTGCCAAGGCGGAAACCGTGCTTGACAGTGAGCGCACCGCTGACGAAGTCGCCCTCCTGGTGCGACACCTCCAACTGAGCCCAGGCGCCCTGAAGGGCAGACACACAAAAAAGCAGGAGCGCGCAAAGCAGTTGTTTCATGGTGGCAGAGCCCTTCTCACCTGATGGCGCGGCGTTGCGGCGCCCACCGCCCGATTTTGCCAAAGTCCTGGGACTGACGATGGGCCGCAGTCCGAGAAGACTAGCGCTGTGGCGTGCGCTCGAGCGCCGACAGATCAAACCCACGGGCCTGCAGTCGCTCGAGCAATGCCTGGTAACTCTGGGGATCGGGTTGCGGCGTGCGCGACAAGATCCACAGGTAGGCCCGCCGGGGCTCGCTGACGGCCGCCAGTTGGTAGGCATCGTCCAGATCGACCACCCAGTAATCGCCCCAGACCACGGGCAGGAAGGACAGCCAGGCTGGCGCAAAGCGCACTTGCAAACGCGGCGAGTCGGCCGCACCGATCTGGCGGGCCAATCCCTGGGCCTGGATCACCGTGCCATCGGCGCGGCGGCAGCTGTTGAGCACCTCGATCTGACCGGCGCCCTGCAAGCGGTATTGGGCCTGGGTCTGTTCGGCGCACTTGCGCTGAAACCAGTTGGGGAACTTGGCAATTTCATACCAGGTGCCCAGATAGCGCTGAACGTCCAGACGCGCGATCGGCTGCAGCGCTGCAGGCTCGGCATGTGCGCTGCCCGCGCCGCAGGTCAGCGCAGCGAGCAACAAGGCGGCCAGCAGGTGAAGAGGCCGATGCAACCAGGGCCCTATCGGTCGGCGGCCCATCATGCGTGGCTCATTTCTTCTTGCCCGCACGCTTGCCGCTGACATCGCGCGACCACTGTGAGCGCGCACCGGCAGCCGGCGGCTTCATGAAGGCATCGCCCAGGTTGCCGGGGCCGGGCTCGGGCAGGGGCCGGCCGCTGTCGCGCCATTCCACCGCCGCGTCAAAGCCGTAGGTCTGGGCATAGCGCTTGAACCACAGGCCCTCGGGCGAGTGACGCGTCATGCCATCGAACAAGGTGGCAAACATCTGCGAATGCTCCAGCCCCATGCTGTCGATGGCCTGGTTGATCACGAGCTTGTGCATCATCAGCTGGTTCTTGGGCACGCCGGCCATGCGATCGGCCAGGCGCTG
>JBILGP010000144.1:0-5279 GCA_044350985.1 Polaromonas sp.
GTGCTCTTGCGCGGCGCCGAGCTCTACCGGGCCGAGTCCAAGAACAAGGAGACCATGGCCCGGTTTGGCCACGGCACGCCCGACGACTGGATCGAGCGCAACCTCTACACCCGCTATTCCTGGCAGGGTGTGGGCCTGATGATGATCATCAACCTGGCCCTCTTTGGCATCGCCGGCCTCGTGGTTTGGGCGGTGCAGATGGCCTGGACGCCGATCATGGCCGCCGGAGTCATCAACGGCGCCGGCCACTACTGGGGCTACCGCAACTTCGAGGCGCCCGATGCCAGCACCAATCTGTCGCCTTGGGGCATCATCATCGCGGGCGAGGAGTTGCACAACAACCACCACACCTATCCCACCTCGGCCAAGCTGTCGATCAAGCCCTACGAGTTCGATATCGGCTGGATGTACATCACGCTGCTCAAGTCTGTGGGCCTGGCCAGTGTCAAGAAGGTGCCGCCGCGGCTGCAGTTGGGCAACGTACAGCCCGTGGCCGATGAAAAGACGCTTGAGGCGCTGATTGCCCACCGCTACGAGGTGATGGCCGGCTTTGCGCGTGAGCTGCGCCGCTCGGCGCACGCCGAACTGGCGGCGCTCAAGGCGCGTCAGGCCGATGTGTCGGCGCTCAAGACCGCTGCCCGTTGGCTGCACCGCGACGAAGACAAGGTCCCCGAGGCGGTGCGGGCTCAGGTGGCCCGGGCCCGCGCTGAGCATCCGGTGCTCGACAAAATGGTGACCATGCGCGAGGAGTTGCGCCAGCTCTGGCTGAGCACCTCGTCGTCTCGCGAGCAGCTCGCCGCCGACCTGCAGGGCTGGTGCCAGCGCGCTGAGGCCAGCGGCATTGCGGCCTTGCAGCAGTTCTCTCAGCAACTGCGCGCCGCCCGCGCCTGAGCCTACTGGCTGGGCTCAGGGCTCAGCGCGGTTTCAGGTTGACCAGATCCGCGGCGCTGGCGCGTCCAGGTCCCAGGCCCCGCGGCGCCAAACCTGCCAGATGCGGCGCATTAGGTCCATTGCGGGCTCAACCAGGGGCGCGAGCACCCGCAACATCAGCACTTGATCATGGGGCGCTGTGACGCCGGCGGTGGCCGCCAGAGCGTGCTCGCCGATGGCCGAGCGCGCCAACTCCAGCAGGTGCTCGCGCCGATCGCGCGCGATGGTCGATCCGCACAGCAAAAAGACCGTACCGATACAGCGCTGGCCGGCCAGTGCCAGCGGGCTGTCCAGCAAGGCCGTGTCGCTGGCCTTGAGCAGCGCGCGCTCGAGCCAGACGTTCTGTAGCTCGATGTGCTGGCGGAACTGACCGGCCACGAAGGGCTGGCCGGCGCCCGGCAGGCCCAGTGCGGTGACGTCCCAGCCGATCAGCTCGGCCCCCGCTCCAAGCTCCATCTGCAAGCGGTTTTCGGCCAGGCAGCCGCTGTAGCACAGCGCCTCCAGAGGCAGCCATTCGAGCCTTGCCCCGGGCTCGAGCAGCACGGTCGTGCGCTGCAGCGCCGGCTCGCCCATCGAGCGGTAAAAGCGCGTCGCACCGGGGGTGGTGATCAGCCCGTGGGCGCCCGGGCCCACCTTGACCGCGATGTCGAGCGTGTCACCGCCGACCAGTCCGCCCGGCGGATGCACCAGCACGTTGTGACAAATCGCCTCGCCTTGCGGGTACAGGCTTTGCAGGATGCGCAGCGGGCCTTCGTGGGCAAAGGCCGCGACGCTGCGGCCGTCTTGCAGCCGGTAGTCGAGCGTGAGTTTGGCCTGCCAGGTCATGGCTGGTCAGTGTACGCGCGCAAGTCAGCTGCCACTTCTAGGCTCAGCGCTCGAATCCGGCCGGCGGCAGCGGCAGGGCCGTTTTGTAGCGGACCTGCTTGAGCGCAAAGCTCGAGCGGATTTTTTCCACGCCCTCGATCGGCGAGAGCTTGTCGAGGATGAAGCGCTCGAGCGCGGCCATGTCGGGCACGGCCACCCGAATCAGGTAGTCCGAGTCGCCCGTCATCAAATAGCACTCCATCACCTCCTCGTATTCGGCCATGCGCCCCTCAAACATGGCCAGCGCCTCCTTGCTTTGGGTGCGCAGGCTGATGTTGATGAACACGTTGAGGCCCAAGCCGAGTTTGCTCGCATTGACCAGGGCCACGTAGCGGCTGATCACGCCAGCGGCCTCCAGCGCTTTGACGCGGGCCAGGCAGGGCGAGGGCGAGAGGTGGACCCGGCGGGCCAACTCCACATTGCTCAAGCTGCCGTCTTGTTGCAGTTCGGCCAGTAAGCGCAGATCAATCGCGTCGATTTTCATGCTGAAATTTCTTCTATATCGGCATTTTATGCTTTGGATCATCGGTTTTTCCGGAATTAAAGCATCACCTTCTGTCCGGGATTCAATACAGTTCGGGCATCACAAGGAGACTTGCCATGAACGCCCCCACGCTGGCCGGTTGGCTGCAAATGCCCGCTCTGGGCCAAGACCCCGATCCCCAAGAAACCGCCGAGTGGCTCGATGCCTTCGCGGCGCTGGTGCAGTCCGGCCCCGACGGTGGCGAGCGCGCGCGCCAAATTCTGGACCTGCTGGTGGCCCGGGCACGGGCCATGGGCACGCGCTGGCAGCCCGACCTGAACACGCCCTACGTCAACACCATTGCCGTGGACCAGCAGCCGGTGTTTCCGGGCGATCTGGCCATTGAGGAGCGCCTGGCCTCGCTGATGCGCTGGAATGCCCTGGCCATGGTGGTGCGGGCCAATCAGGCCTACGGCGATCTGGGCGGGCACATCGCCAGTTATGCGAGCGCAGCCGATCTGTTTGAGGTGGGCTTTAACCACTTCTTTCACGCCCGGGATGCGCAGCACCGCGGCGATCTGGTGTTCTTCCAGCCGCACAGCGCGCCGGGCGTCTACGCGCGCGCCTTTCTCGAAGGGCGCTTGTCGCAAGAGGAGTTGGCGCACTACCGGCAGGAAATTGGCGCGGTATCGCGCGGCACCCGCGGGCTGCCCAGCTATCCCCACCCCTACCTGATGCCCGACTTCTGGCAGTTCCCCACCGGCTCGATGGGGATCGGCCCGATCAGCTCGATCTACCACGCCCGCTTCATGCGCTACCTCACGCACCGCCAGTTGCTCGACTGCTCGGGCCGCAAGGTCTGGGGCGTGTTTGGCGACGGCGAGATGGACGAGCCCGAGAGCATGAGCGCGCTGACCCTGGCCGCGCGTGAGAACCTCGACAACCTGGTGTGGGTGGTCAACTGCAATTTGCAGCGGCTCGACGGTCCGGTGCGCGGCAATTTCCGCATCATCGACGAGCTCGAAAAACTCTTTGCTGGCGCAGGCTGGAACGTGATCAAGCTGGTCTGGGGCAGCGACTGGGACGGCTTGTTCGCCCGCGACCAATCGTCGGCCTTGCTGCGCGCTTTTGCGGGCACGGTCGATGGCCAGATGCAAACCTTTGCGGCCAATGACGGGCGCTACAACCGCGAGCATTTCTTTGGTCAAAACCCCGAGCTGGCTCGCTTGGCGCAGGGCATGACGGACGAGCAGATCGATCGGCTCAAGCGCGGCGGTCACGACCTGGTCAAGATCCACGCCGCCTACGCCGCAGCCGCAGCCCACAAGGGCCAACCCACCGTGATCCTGGCGCACACCAAGAAGGGCTATGGCATGGGCTCGGCCGGTCAGGGCAAGATGACCACGCACTCGCAAAAGAAGTTTGACGAGCAGGAGCTGATTGAGTTTAGAAACCGCTTCAACCTGCCGCTGAGCGACGAGCAGGCCAAGGGCCTGGCCTTTTACCGGCCCGAGCCAGACAGCCCTGAGATGCAGTACCTGCACGCGCGCCGCAACGACCTGGGCGGCTACCTGCCCAAGCGCGACACCGACTGCGAGCCGGTGCAGGTGCCGGCGCTTGAGAGCTATGCCCAGTTTGCACTGCAAGCCGGCGGCAAGGAAATGAGCACCACCATGGCCTTTGTGCGCATGCTGGGCAATTTGCTCAAGAGCCAGGCCTTGGGCCCGCGCATCGTGCCCATCGTGGCTGACGAGGCGCGCACGTTCGGCATGGCCAATTTGTTCAAGCAGGTGGGCATCTATTCGAGCGTGGGCCAGCGCTACGCGCCCGAGGACATCGGCTCGGTGCTCAGCTACCGCGAGGCGCTGGACGGGCAAATTCTGGAGGAGGGCATCAGCGAGGCCGGTGCGATTGCCAGCTGGACCGCCGCGGCCACGGCCTACAGCGTCCACGGCGTGGCCATGCTGCCGTTTTACATCTACTACTCCATGTTCGGCTTTCAGCGGGTGGGCGATGCGATCTGGGCGGCCGCCGACCAGCAGCCGCGCGGCTTTTTGCTCGGTGCCACATCTGGGCGCACCACCCTGGGCGGCGAGGGCTTGCAGCACCAAGACGGCAGCAGCCACTTGTGGGCTGCGACCATCCCCAATTGCAAGGCCTATGACCCGGCCTTTGCCGGCGAACTGGCCGTCATCTTGGCCCGCGGCATGCAGGAGATGATGGTCGAGCAGCGCGACGTGTTTTATTACGTCACGCTCATGAATGCCAACTACGCGCAACCCGATCTGCCCGCCGGTGTGGCCGATCAGGTCATTCGGGGCTGCTATGAGTTCGGCCGTTACGCGCCGGTGCTCAAGACCCGTGCTGGCCAAACCCGCGAAGTGACCTTGCTGGGCTCGGGCGCCATCCTCACCGAGGTGATTGCGGCAGCGCAGTTGCTCGCAGCCCAGGGCGTGAGCAGCACGGTGGTCAGTGTGACCAGCTGGAGCGAGTTGGCCCGCGACGGGCAGGCTTGCGAGCATGCGGCCCTGCACGGGGGTGCAAGCCGCACGCCGTACGTGGCCGAGCAGCTCGATGCCACGCGGGGGCCGATCATCGCGGCCACCGATTACGTCAAGGCACTGCCAGAGAGCATTCGGGCCTACTTGCCCGAAGGGCGCCGCTACCTGACCCTGGGCACGGATGGTTTTGGCCGCAGTGACACTCGGTCACAGCTGCGCGAGTTTTTCGGGGTCGACGCGCAAAGCATCGCCAAAGCGGCGCTCCACGCCCTGGGCTGAGGCTTGCAAGAACACGCGCGCCTTGCGCGGTAAGACGAGCAGCTTGTCGCCTTCTTTCAAACCCAGTTCGACCCAGCGATCGGCGCTCATGTGCGCCTCGATGGGCACCTGCAGACCCGGTTCAGCACCCGGTCGGTCGATCTCCAGCCGGGCCATGGGTCCGACCACGATGGCGCGCTGCAACTGGGCCACCATGCCGCTGGCGCCCGATCGGTAGCGCTCGACCTGCAGCTCGTGGGGGC
>JBILGP010000145.1:0-5269 GCA_044350985.1 Polaromonas sp.
CTATGCCGAGCTGATCGCGCCGCTGGGCGATGGCGTGCAGGCGCAGCGTGGCGGCCAGCCTTATCCCTTTTTTCTCGCGCACGCCCTGGCACCGCAGGAGCGGCTCGAAGACCTCGGTGCCCTCCAGGACTGGCAGATCGAGTGGAAGTACGACGGCATTCGCGCCCAGTTGGTCAAGCGCGCCGGTCAGGTCCTGCTGTGGTCGCGCGGCGAGGAGTTGATCACGCCCTCGTTTCCCGAGGTGCCGCCCTTGGCTGCGCGCCTGCCCGAGGGCACCGTGCTCGATGGCGAGTTGCTGGCCTGGAGGGACGGTGCGCCGGCGCCGTTTGCCCAACTGCAGCAGCGACTGGGCCGCAAGCGGCTGCCGACGGCCTTGCTCGCCCGTGTGCCGGTGACGTTTGTGGCCTATGACCTGCTCGAGCAAGACGGACAAGACCTCCGGGCTTTGACGCAGGCACAGCGGCGCGAGCGGCTCGAGCGCTTGCTTGCCGACCAGCCGATCGCTCTTGCCCCCCGACTGGGCCCGGCCACCTGGGCCGATGTCGAACGTTTGCGTCAGAGCGCCGAACATGCCGAAGGCCTGATGCTCAAGCGCCTGGACAGCCCTTATGGCAGTGGCCGCACCCGCGGCGCCGGACTGTGGCTCAAATACAAGCGCGAGCCCCGGCTGATCGATGGGGTGCTGATTTACGCCCAGGCCGGCCATGGCCGGCGCGCCTCGCTCTATAGCGACTACACCTTCGCGGTGTGGAACCGGCCGCCGCTTGATGCCGCGCAGGCGCAGGCCGTGATCGATGCGATCGGGCGGCGCGAGCCCTTGGCGCGGCGGGCCGACCTGCCGCTGGCCGCGCAGGACTTGCAGCTCGTGCCGTTTACCAAGGCCTACTCGGGTCTGAGCGAGCAGGAGCTGCGCCAGGTCGATGCCCAGATCAAGCGCACCTTGATTGACAAGTTCGGCCCGGTGCGCAGCGTGCGGCCCAGCCTGGTTTTCGAGATCGCCTTCGAGGGCATCGGGGCCAGTTCGCGGCACAAAAGTGGCGTGGCTTTGCGTTTTCCCCGTATCAATCGCTTGCGGCCCGACAAGCCGCTGCATGAGGTG
Organism: Polaromonas sp.; assembly: GCA_044350985.1. Classification (GTDB taxonomy): domain Bacteria; phylum Pseudomonadota; class Gammaproteobacteria; order Burkholderiales; family Burkholderiaceae_C; genus Polaromonas. Next base: position 1,100 of record JBILGP010000145.1, read on the forward strand.
TCGAGTCTGTCCGATCTGCTCGCGCTCCTGCCCGTGGAAAAGAGCGGTTGACACCAAAGCTTGTTAACATCTCGCATGCTCATGAAGTCCGATTCCAACCCACTTGCCGCCTCGAACACCGACGAAGGCCTGCCTTTGTCGGTCAAGATCCGCGAGCGCATCGTGGCCGCGCGCCGGCGCTTCAACGCCAATGACAACATTGCCGATTTCATTGAGCCCGGGGAACTCGAGTGTTTGCTCGACGAGGTGGCCGGCAAGATGCAAGGCGTGTTGCAAAGCCTGGTGATCGACACCGAGCACGACCACAACACCCAGGACACCGCCCGGCGTGTGGCCAAGATGTACATCCAGGAGGTGTTCAAGGGCCGCTACGTCAAGGCCCCGACCATCACCGAATTTCCCAACGCCGAGCATCTCAATGAGCTGATGATCGTCGGGCCGATCAAGGTGCGCAGCGCCTGCTCGCACCATTTTTGCCCGGTGATCGGGCAGGTTTGGATCGGCGTGATGCCCAACGAGCGCACCAACGTCATTGGTCTGTCCAAGTACGCGCGCCTGGCCGAATGGGTGATGGGGCGGCCCCAGATCCAGGAAGAGGCGGTGGTGCAACTGGCCGACCTGATTCAGGAAAAGACCCAGCCCGACGGCCTGGCCATCGTGATGGAGGCAACCCACTTTTGCATGGGCTGGCGCGGCGTCAAAGACTTGGACAGCAAGATGATCAACTCCGTCATGCGCGGTGTCTTCCTCAAAGATCCGAACCTGCGCCGCGAGTTCCTGTCCTTGATTCCGAAGAAGACCTCCGAATAAACAGCCGCAAGCGTGGCCCCGGCTGCACGTCGGCCGCGGGCTCCCAGCGGCCCAGATTTGACAACTCCCAGGGCAAATTCACATGTTGGTTCGTCTGATTTATGCCAGCCGCTCGGCCGATCCCCAATCGGGCGAGGCCACTGAAGCCATCCTGGCACGCTCGCGCAGCCACAACCCGGCCTGCGGCATCACCGGCATCTTGTGCCACGGCGGTGGCGTGTTTCTGCAGGCCCTCGAAGGCGGGCGCGCGCCGATCAATGAGCTTTACGGTCACATCTTGCGCGACCCCCGCCACAAAGACGTGGTGCTGCTCAATTACCAGGAAATCAGCGAGCGCAGCTTTGGCGGCTGGACCATGGGCCACGTGAACCTGGCCAAGCTCAACGCCTCCATCGTGCTCAAGTATTGCGAGCGCCCTGAGCTTGACCCTTATGCCATTTCGGGCAGCGTGGCCCTGGCCCTGCTGCAGGAGTTAATGGTCACCGCCTCCATCATGGGACGGGCCTGATGGAGCCTGGCGCTGTCCCCCTTGGGCGCCGGTTGTTCTGAAGGGGTGAGTCTTGAGCGTGTTGCTGGCCGGCTGTGATTTCTCCAGCAGTCCCAGTCGACGCAAGCCCATCGTGTTTGCCACCGGCTCGCTTGAGCGCGGCCGGGTGCAGCTGTCGGGCTTGGAGTCGGTCGAGACCCTGGCCGGCTATGCGCTTTGGCTGCAAGCGGACCGGCCCTGGGTCTGCGGTTTCGATTTTCCCTTTGGGCTGCCCCGCGAATTGATCGAGACGCTGGGCTGGCCGCTCGACTGGCTGGCCTGCATGCGCCATTACGCCGGCCTGAGCCGGCCCCAGATCCGCGAGGCGTTTGCCGGCTTTTGCCAGGCTCGCCCGGCGGGCCGCAAGTTTGCGCACCGGGCCACCGACCCGGGCGCCGGCTCGAGCCCGTCGATGAAGTGGGTCAACCCACCGGTGGCCTACATGCTTCACGCTGGTGTGCCGCCCTTGATCGAGGCTGGGGTGCAAGTGCCAGGCTTGCTCGGTGTGCAGCAGGCCCGCGCGGCCGCGCCGCATTGCTCGCACCTGGCGCCGAGGGTGGCGCTGGAGGCCTACCCCGGCTTGCTGGCGCGCGAGCTGCTTGGGCCCAACGGGCAGCGGCGCAGCTACAAGAGCGACGAGCGGGCCAAGCAGACGCCCGAGCGTTTGATTGCCCGCAAGGACCTGATCACCGCGCTCGAAAACGGCCAGACGCGTCTGGGTCTGCGCATCAAGCTCAGCCACGCCCAGCGCGACGCCCTCATCGACGATGCCAGCGGAGACCGGCTCGATGCGGTGCTGTGTCTGGTGCAGGCCGCCTGGGCCTGGCAACAGCATGGCCAGGGCCACCCCTGTTACGGCCTGCCGGCCCAGATCGATCCGCTCGAGGGCTGGATCGTCAGCGCCTGAAGGCGATCGCCCATGACCGCATCTGGCGTTCGACCGCCTGGGCGTGCGAGCGGGGGCGTCCGCTGGCCTGCCCGATGGTGTGTGGGCGCCGCGCTGATGTGCACGATGGGCGGTCTGGTGTGGGCCCAGCTCGATGCCGTGGTCACTTACGTCGGCGACGGCGACACGCTGTATGTGCAAAGTGCACAGGAGCCGGGCCGGCAGCGGGCGGTGCGGCTGCATGGCATCGATGCGCCTGAGATCTGCCAGGACGGCGGGCCGGCCGCTCGACAGGCCCTGCAAGCGCGTGTGCTGGGCCAGCCCGTGCAGTTGCTGCCGCTGGGCACCGACGACTACGGGCGCGAGCTGGCCGTGGTGACCTGGCACGGGCAGGACTTGGGTCGCTGGTTGGTCGAGCAGGGTCTGGCCTGGTCCTACGCCGTTGGTTCGCAGCGCTCGCCCTATGCCATCGAGCAAGGGCTGGCGCGCAATGAAAAGCGCGGCCTGTTTGCACAGCCCGCGCCCGAGCCCCCCTGGCGTTTTCGCAGGCGCCATGGCAGCTGCAAAGCCATGCCCTGAGGCGGGCCGGTCGCAGTCAGTCAGATCGCTTTGATCCCTGGTTGCCGCCCTGTTTTTGCGGCCGTTTGTTGGGTGGCTCGTTGGCTGGCTCGTGATGCGCACGACGCAACCAGGCCGACAGCAGCTGCCCCAGGGGCACAGCGCGTGCGGCCGTCATGAGCAGGGCGCCTGTGGGCAGCAATCGCCAGGGCCGCAGCAGCACCAAAGCGCTACCGAGCAGGCCAGACAGCGCCAGCACCTGCCAGGGGTGGTGGCGCATACGCTCGCGCAGCAACGGCGCGAGCGCTTGCAGCGCCAGCAGGCCCGGGTGATTCTGGCAAGCCTGCATCAGCCACGACCACAGCCCATCTTGGCCATCGTCGTTGGGCGCTCGGTCGGTTGGCGTGTGGGCCGTGCTGCCCATGCGCATCTGCTCGAGCAGCGCCTGGCGTGAATGGGCCAAGCGTTGGCGGGCCCGCGCAAGCGCCGCATCGTGATCGTCGGTGGGCGTCATCGGCCTCAGGCCAGCGCCCGCAGCGCGCGCAGATCGTTTTCGAGCTCGGCTTGCAACTGCAGCCAGCCCTGCACGGGTATCGGCCGGCGTGCATGCAATGCAGCCAGCAGGGCCACCAGCGCGCACACGCCAGGCAACAGCCACAAGACGGGGTGATAGCGATCGAGCAGCAGGCCCAGCATCAGGGCCATGCCGGCAAACAGCAGCGTCAGCGCGGCGCCGAGCAGCGCGGCAGCGGCGGCCCAGGCGCGCGAGCGCAGGGCGCGACCTGCACCGCGTGCCTGCGCCTGCACCAACTCGGCGTAGGCCAGTCCGTGTTCGAGCAGCAGATCGGGTCGCTGCAGCAGGGCAGCATAAATAGGATGCAGCATGGGCTTGGGAGGGTCAGGGGCCCGCAGAGGGCGCGGCACTGAGCATCGCTGTCTCCGCCCCTGCCTGTCGTCGGCCCGCAGCCCGCTGCGGTGTCGGGCGGGCGCGCGGTTGCGTGAAGGCATGGATTGCCACGTCCCGCCACATCGTTTTGCTCCTCGCGGCTAAAGGCTGCGTCTCATTGACTTGGATGGGTCGGCCTCGTGATGAACGACGCAGACTTTATGTACGGCTGAGGTGTGCCAAGCGCGTTTATCTGTCAATAATGATCGACCAGTTGTGACGAAACCAATCAGTTAGGTCAAGCAGCTTTTTTTGATGCAAGTCGCTTGTGGTTAGGCGCAAACGGAGGAATAAGAAATGATCAGAATCGGCATCGTTGACGACCATGCCATCGTGCGTTCGGGGCTCAGACAGTTCTTTTCGGACCAGGTGGATCTGCGCGTGGTGGGTGAGGCCAGCAGCGGTCGAGAGGCCATCGATCTGGTGCGCAAGGCCGAGCTCGAT
>JBILGP010000146.1:0-5257 GCA_044350985.1 Polaromonas sp.
TGGTGCTGCTCGACGAGGTGCTCTCGGGCATGACGCCCAGCGAGATCGACGAGGCCATCGTGCTGATTCGCCGCATTCGCGATCAGGGCGCCACCATCGTGTTCGTCGAGCATGTGATGCGCGCGGTCATGGCCTTGTGCGACCGGGTGGCGGTGCTCAATCATGGCAAGCTGATCGCGGTTGGGCCGGCCAAGCAGGTGATGAGCGATCCGCAAGTTGTCAGTGCCTACCTGGGGAAGCCCCATGCTTGAAGTCAATCAGATCTCGGTCAATTACGGCGCCGCGCCCGCGCTGTGGGATGTCTCGCTGACCTGTGGCGACAAGGAGCTCGTGTGCGTGGTGGGCCCCAACGGCGCCGGCAAGACCACGCTGATCAATGCCGTCGCGGGCTTGCACGGCGTCAAGAGCGGCACCCTGGTGTACGGCGGGCGCGATATCACCCGTCTGGCCAGCCACCGCTACTGTGAGGCGGGCATTGCCATCGTGCCCGAAGGGCGCCGTCTGTTCACCCAGATGAGCGTGCTTGAGAATTTGGAATTGGGCAGCTTTTTGCCTGCTGCCAAGGCCAGACGGGCCGAGCGTCTGGAGTCGGTGCTGGCGCTGTTTCCGGTGCTCAAGGTCAAGCTGCACAGCCTGGCCGGATCGCTCTCGGGCGGACAGCAGCAGATGGTGGCCATTGGCCGCGCACTCATGGCCGGCCCCAGTTTGCTGCTGCTCGATGAGCCTTCGCTGGGCCTGGCGCCGTCCATCGTGCTGGACATGTTTGCAGCCATCACCCAGATCAACCAGCAGGGCACGGCCGTGCTGCTGGTCGAACAAAACGTGTCCATGGCGCTGGAGACGGCTGACCGGGCCTACGTCATGGAAGAGGGCCGGATCGTGGCCGAGGGACAGGCCAAGGAGATGATGGACCGGCCGGAGATCCGAAAAGCCTATCTCGGCCTCGATACGCATTGATCGCTCGCGGCCTCTGCGGTGGTGGGGCTGGCGGGGCGGCCTGAGCAGATAATCGCCCCTGTCCATGGCCCTGATCACCGATCCCTTTTTCTACGCGGTTGCCATCCCATCGGTTTTGCTGATGGGGGTCAGCAAGAGTGGCTTTGGTACCGGCTTTGGCTCGCTGGCCGTGCCCTTGATGGCGCTGGCCGTGAGCGTTCCCGACGCGGCGGCCATCATGATGCCGGTGCTCTTGCTGACCGATATCCTCAGCCTGGCTTTTTTTCGCAACCAACTCGACTGGCGTCTGCTCAAATTTCTCGTGCCTTGCGGTCTGGTGGGCACCGTGCTGGGTTTCATGCTGTTTCGGCTGCTTAGCCCCGGCGTGGTGGAGGCGCTGGTGGGCGGTTTTACGCTGCTGTTTTTGGCGCAGCGCCTGTTGTTGCCACCCAAGCCCGATGCCCCGCCGCCGCCGCGCTGGGTGGGCGCCATCTTGACCGCCACTTCGGGCTTTACCAGCTTCATTGCGCACGCCGGCGGCCCGCCGATTAGCGCCTATGTGATTCCGCTCAAACTCAGTCCGGTGCTGTTTACCTCGACCATGGCGGTGTTCTTCTTTGTCATCAACCTGTCCAAGTGGATTCCCTACGGCTTTCTGGGTTTGCTGGACATGCGCAACATGCTCACCTCGCTGGTGTTGCTGCCCTTGGTGCCTTTGGGCGTTTGGGTGGGCGTGCGCCTGGCCCGCCGAATCAAGCCCGACCTGTTTTACAAGTTCATCTATGCCGGGATGTTTCTGACCGGCCTGAAGCTGCTCTGGGACGGGCTGCGCTGAGCAGACCGCCCGATCGCCTCAGCTCGCGGCCAGCTGGGCGCCGCCCTCAAAGGCGCACTGGCGCCAGGCTTCAAAAACCGTCACGGCCACCGCATTGGACAGGTTCAGGCTGCGCTGGCCCGCGCGCATGGGCAGGCGCAGCCTCTGCTGCAGTGGAAACGATTCGCGCAGCGCAGCGGGCAGGCCGGCCGTCTCCGAGCCGAAAACCAGCCAGTCGCCGGGAGCAAACTGCACCTCGAAGGCGGGCTTCGATCCGTGCGTGGTCATGGCGAATCTGCGCTGTTCGGGAACCTGCTCGCGCGCCAGCAAGTCCGGCCAGCTGGCGTGACGGCGCACGTTGGCGTACTCGTGGTAGTCCAGCCCCGCGCGGCGCAGTTGGCGATCGTCCATCTCGAAACCCAGAGGCTCGACCAGGTGCAGGCTGCAGCCGGTGTTGGCCGCCAGCCGGATGATGTTGCCCGTGTTGGGCGGGATCTCGGGATGAACCAGCACGATATTGAACATGGCTCCGATTATCGGCAGTGCCTCGGGCCCGCCCGGTCGATCTGGCTCCTCCTGACCGGCTCAGGGCTGGCTCAGGGCGGTGTGCGTGCGATCACCAGCGCGCTGACCGAGCGGGCTCCCGCCTCGAGCAAAGCCGTCGCGGCGGCGGCCAAGCTGGCGCCGGTGGTCATCACATCGTCGACCAGCATCACCCGTCGACCTTGGAGCTGGCCGGCGGCCAGGGGGTCGACCAAAAACGCGCCCCGTACATTGAGCTGACGGGCATCTCGTGGCAGCTCGCTTTGCGCTTGGGTGTGACGCAGGCGCAGCAACAGACGTGCCGACAGCCCGGCGCGGCATCGGCTGCGCCGGTGCAGCAGTTTGCACAGCTCCCAGGCCTGGTTGTAGCCTCGCTCGGCCAGGCGCTGCGCTGAAAGTGGCAGCGGCAAGAGCCAGTCGGGCGCTTGCAAATCGGCCAGGGCAGGGCCCATACCCGGGGTGTGCAAGAGCAAGTCCACGAGCAGGCCGCTCAGGCCGGTTTCCTGCGCGAATTTGTAGCGCCCGAGCAGCTCGCTCCAGGGGTAGGCGTAATCGACCGCTGCCCAGCATGCAGCCAGGGGCAGGGGGCTGCGCAGGCACTGAGGGCACTGCGGCGCGGCCAACCCGCCCGTCAGGACGAGGGCGCAGCACGGGCAGCGGGTCTTGGCCGCTGCAAAGGTCGCACGGCAGTCCCGGCACAGGCGCTGGCTTGGCCAGCTGCGGCACACTGCGCACTGGCTGGGTATTTGCAGCGCCCGATACAAAGCAGAGCCGGCCGACATGAGGCCCCTATACTGGCCGCCGACACCCGCGCTGTCCAGAGGCGTGGACGTTTTTTTGCGTTGCCATCTTGAGCCACAGCGCCACCCCCCCGACGTATGACCGAGCCGCCGTCTTGCGCTGGCAGCGCATTGCGGCGCCGCAGACCGACTGGCTGCATGCGCAGGTGGCCCAGCGCATGTTCGAGCGACTGCAGTGGATACGCGCCAAGCCACAGGCCTGGACCCATTGGGCGCCGCTGAACACGGGCGCTGCCGTCAACGCGCTGCTGCTGGCCGAGCTGGGCCCGCGGGCCAGCCTGGTCGAGGCCAGTGGCGTGCGTCAGGCGCTGGCGCGCCAGTTGTACGCACCGCCCTGGTGGCGCTGGCAGCGCCACCAACTGGCCTGGCAGGAGCCGGCCGAGCAGTCGCAGGACATGGTCTGGGCCAATTTGGTGCTGCACACCGAACTCGATCCACAGGGGCTGTTGTCGCGCTGGCACCGGTTGCTGCGGGTCGATGGGTTTGTTATGTTTTCCTGCCTGGGCCCGGACACGGCGGTCGAGATGCGAGCGCTTTACGACGAGTTGGGCTGGCCTGCCGCCGGTGCCGCGCTGACCGACATGCACGACTGGGGCGACATGCTGGTCGGTTGCGGCTTTTCCGAGCCAGTCATGGACATGGAAAAGCTCACCCTGACCTTCGATTCGGGCGAGCGCCTGCTGGCCGAATTGCGGCAGTGGGGTCGTAATGTGCATCCGGCCCGTTTTGCCGCTTTGCGTGCCCGCCCCTGGCGCCAGCGCCTGCTCGACGCGATCGAGCAGCGCTGGCCTCGTCAGAGCGACGGTCGGCTGGGTCTGACGGTGGAGTTGGTCTACGGTCACGCCCTGCGTGCGCCCAAGAGGCTCAAGGTCGATGCGGTGACCGCTTTGCCCCTTCAGAGCATGCGCGACATGCTCAAGGGGTCAAGGCCGCGTTAGCGGCCAGCCCAGCGCTGAGCCATTACACTTTGAGGCGTGTTCAGTCAGCCAAGGGCTGCGGCCAGAGCTGACGCGCACGGCGGCATTTTCCGCTGCTGCACTGCGGTGCAACTAGGGCAGAAAAGAACGTGTCTTCTGCGGTTCATCACTTCCGCCTGGCAACGCCCACGCCTCGAGGCGACGGCCAGGCTCCTGACCTGCAATGGTCGCTGCGGCGCAATTGCAGCCTCAGCCCGGCGCAGCTGCTGCGCTTTTACATCGGCCTGTGCCTGCTCTCGTTGTCGATTGCCACGGCGTTTTGGTTTTCTGGCGCGCGTCTGGTCATGCCGTTTGCGTGGCTTGAGCTGATCGCGGTGGGCGCCGCTTTGCTCATCTATGCCCGCCACGCCTGCGACGGAGAAAAAATCACGCTGCAAGGCCCTGTGCTGGTCGTCGAGCGCGACCACGGGCGGCGCAGCGAGCGCACCGAATTTGACCGCCAGTGGGTGCGCATCGAGCCGTGCAGCGGCGACGGATCGCTCATCGAAGTGTCCGGGCAGGGACGCAGTGTGCTCGTGGGGCGCCACTTGCGGCCCGAGCTGCGGCCCGCGCTGGCGCGCGAGATCCGGCTGGCTTTGCGAGGCGCTTAAAAGCTGACGCCAAACTTTCGTCAGACCCGTGGTCAGCGCTCTGGCACTGCCTATAATCCCAGGGTTTGACTGGCACTTGATACTTCTAGAAAAGCACAGACGATGAACGCGAGCAACACCCAGGGCATGAGCATGAAACGCGCGCAAGCGCTGGTCCCATTTCTCGGCGATGCCGCGCTGCGCGCCTCGGTCAAGGCCAGCTGCGCCTTGGCGCTGGGGCTGACGGCCGTGTCTGCCTCAGCCTCGGGCGCCACCTTCAATTTGCCCGGCGGCCCTCAGCCTTTCCAGCTCAACTTGCCGGTGCCGGCCACCCGCATCGCGGCCGAGCAGAACTGGCTGCACTGGGCCATGATGATCATCTGCCTGGTGATCTTCGTGGCGGTCTTCGGCGTCATGTTCTATTCCATCTGGAAGCACCGCAAGTCGGTTGGCCACAAGCCCGCCACCTTCCATGAGTCGACCGCCGTCGAAATCGCCTGGACGGTGGTGCCGTTTCTCATCGTGATCGGCATGGCCCTGATGTCCACCAAGCTGCTGGTGGCACAAAAAGACACGACCAACGCCGACCTGACCATCAAGGTCACCGGCATCCAATGG
>JBILGP010000147.1:0-5238 GCA_044350985.1 Polaromonas sp.
CCCGCACGGGTCTTCATCATTTCAGTGGCCAGGTGGTGAATCGTGCCCGAGCCAGAAGAGCCGTAGGCAAATTTGTCCGGGTTGGCCCTGACCAAATCGACGAACTCCTTCCAGTTGTTCACGCCCAGCGCACTGTTGACGGCCAGGTAAAAGCGCGTGGTGCCGATCAGGGAGACGGGCGCAAAGTCGCGCAAGGTGTCATAGGGGGGCTTGTCCATGAGCAGCGGCGCGATGGCCGAATTGGACAAGTCGGCAATGAGCAGGCTGTGACCATCAGGCGCCGCATTGACCACGGCCATGGCGGCGATCACGCCGCCTGCGCCGGGGCGGTTGTCCATCACCACCGACTGGCCCCGCATCTCGGGGCTGGCCGACATGCGCTCGCCCAGGATGCGCCCCACCACATCGGTCAAGCCACCCGGGGCCGACGAGGAAACAAAGCGGACCGGCTTGTTGGGAAACGTGTCGGTCTGCGCGCTGGCCACGCTGACCAGGCCCAGCCCGGCACACAGGACTGCGGAGACAAAGCGGATTGCGCGCATGATGAGGCTCCTCGGTGGATGTCGAGCCATTCTAGGCGCCCAGCGGCTGCGCGTCGTGATGCAGCGGCCTTTGAGCTACCATGCCATCGCATGCAGGCCATCCACGCCCACGCCGCCGCCACTGGCCGCGGCCGACGCAAACCGTGCCCGGCGCGTGTTTTGAGCAGGCCCCACCCTGGAGAGTTTGATGCAAGTCGTTCCGATTGAAAGCCGCACCCTCACCACCTTGAACAACCAGATCCGCGACGGCGTCATCCGCGCCTACCGTATCTTGGAGGGCGAGCCGGGTGCGGAGAATTATTCGCTCAAGCTGGTCAACATCGAAGGCGACTTTTTCTCGCCCCGCCACCGCCACAATTTCGACCAGATTCGGGTCCAGCTTGAAGGCCAGTTCGACTATGACAAAGACGGCTGCTTCACCCCCGGATCGGTAGGCTACTTTCCAGAAGGCACGCGCTACGGCCCGCAAACATCGAGCGGCGTCACCTGGAACCTCTTGCTCCAATTTGGCGGGGCAAGCGGATCGGGCTACACCGCAGAGTCCGAGGAGGAGCGCGCTGCCGGCGCGCTCAAGCAACAAGGCTCGTTTGAAAAAGGTGTTTTTACCCGCTACAAGGAAGACGGCACCAAGGTCAATCAAGATGCCTACGAGGCGATCTGGGAGCACATCCACGGCCGGCCGCTGGTCTATCCCAAGGAGCGCTACGAACGTCCGGTGTTCATGAACTCGGGCCACTTCGATTGGGTCGGCGTGCCGGGCCAGCCGGGCGTGCGCAGCAAGCTCATGGGCGTGTTCAGCGAGCTCGAAACCAAGATCGCTTTTTTCAAGGTGCAGGCAGGCTGTGCGCTGCCGCTTGAGGCCCGCAGTTTTTACTTCGTCCTCTCCGGGACGGGGGAAGTGGCCGGACAAGCCGTCGCCAAGCACACCACGGTGCAACTGGGCCAAGGCGAAGACACAGCCTTGGTCGCCCAAACCGAGCTCGAGTGTGTGCAGCTTAGACTGCCGCGCCAGGCCGAACGGACGCTGGCTGCCTAGCAGGCCGCTTGCTGCAAAAACCCATCCATTCTTTGGGCGAAGCCCGCCGGGTTGTCCTGGCACAGTCGGTGGTTCGCATCGGGCAGGCTCGACAGCTCAGCCCCGGGCAAATGGCCGGCCACGCGTTCAAACATGCTCGGCGGCAGGACGACCGATTGCTCGCCCCCGAAGACCAAAGCAGGCCCTGCGAACTCAACCAGGGGCAAGATGTCGCGCATCAATTGGGCCTCGGTCTCACAAACCCCGTGCGCTGAAAAATTCCATTGCCATCCGCCCTCGGGGCGCGGGCGCAAGATGTGATCAAGGTAGTGCTCGACCACTTGCGGGCTCCAGCGCTCGCAAAACGGCAGGGCCTGACGCGCCTGCTCGCGCGATTCAAAGGCCGGCGACGACATGACTTGCTGCTGCACCATCTGATTGACCTGCGCGGCGATCGCGATCGCCGGTTGCGCCAGCACCATGGCGCGAACGGCACTGCCCAGTTCGGTGGCCACCAGCAGGGCCAAGGTGGCGCCGGTGGCCTGCCCCACGAGGACAAGCTCAGACCAGCCTTGCGCCTCAATCAGGGCCAGCAAGTCGTCGCGGTGATCTTCCAAGCGATAGCCGGCCTCAGGCCACGTCGAGCGTGCGTGCCCGCGCAGGGCTGGGGCATAAAAAGGCATAGGGCAGCGGCTCGCGGCGACCATGAAGTCCCACACCCGGTGGCTGGTGCGGTTGGGGTGGATCAGCAAAATCGGCGTGCCCGTGCCCGACCAGACGGCCATCTCGTGCTGCAAACGAGACGTCTGAACCATCGTCAACTCAGGTGTGCGCATTGCGCTGTCCTCCGCATTGGAAACCGGTCACACAACCACCCAAGCTGCGGGGCCGCAGGCCCGTGCCCGCACGACGGTCGCAGCTCTGAGGGTCCGGACAATTGTCAGCTAAGACCGTCAGCCATGATCGTCAGGCCAGCACAAACTCCAGAGGACTGAGGCAAACCCGGAACCTCGCCGGCCTGCTCCTGTGATAGTCTGATCAACGCAAGATTGCACAAACCCCGGCTGCACCCACTGACTGCGGGTTAGCGCCGATTGAAGGAGGACCCGCCATGACCATCGATCCCCGCCACATGGCCGCATTCGAAGGATTTTTTTCGGTGCGCGATCAAATCGAGCCTGAGCGCCTGGCCTCGGTCGAAGGCGTTAAGCCCAAAGGCCGCGTGGACGTGCGCCGCATGATGGTGGGTCACGACATTTTGCTGCTGCATGTCTGGCGGGAAAAAGGCTTGGTCGACCCCATGCACAAGCACGATGACCACGAAACGGTGGCTTATCTGATCAAGGGGCGGCTGCGGCTGGTCATCGGCGGCAAGGAGTTCATTGCCGAGCCCGGCACCTCCTGGATACACCCCCGCGGCGTGGAGCATTTCAGCGAAGCCCTGGAGGACTGCGAACAAATTGAAATCAAGTCGCCGCCGCGCAAAACCTGGACCACCGAGTAAGCCCACCGCCGCTTGCCCCCAACCCTTGTAGCGCCCTTGCTGCTTGAGACCCCCGCATGAGCACCTGGTTAGACACCGCCGAGCGGCCCCTGACGGCAGCCAACCTCGCGCTGCTGCTGGACAACAAGATCGCGGCCATCCGCATTGCCGGCTTTGCCAGCGCCGATGAGTGCGAGCGCTTTGCCCACGCGGCCAAGCACGGGGCCATGCAGTACTACAAGGTGCGTGAAAAAATCGGCTACATCGGCTTGGCGCAATACCAATACCGCTGGGACAAGACCAAGGCCGATTTTTTTGCCGATGTCGCTGCGGCCCAGGCCGATGTGCAAGCCGTCTGCGAACAGGCCCGCTTCGATCCGCTGGAGCGGCTGCTCGAGCACCTGCGCCCGCTCTGGCCTGCCGCAATCGGCCTGGCCCAAGAAGGCGGTCAGAACTATTTTGCCGGCATCATCCGCTGCACCAGCGACAAGATCGACCTGCACGCCGATTGGGCACCGCTGAACTCACCGGACTACGCCATCGCCGCCATTGACGGGCAACTGGGCTGGAATTTTTTTGCCGAACAACTGCTCAGCGGGGGCCAGACCACGGTCTATCACAACCCCTGGCAGCCGCAGGTCGAGCCAGGGGTGATCCCGCCGAGCTACGGCCTGGCGCGCAGCCTGACCGAGGGCGTGCCCCAAATCACCTACGAGGCCACGGCCGGCGATGTGGTGATCTTCAACACGCGCAACCCCCATGAAATCGCCCCCGGCCTGCCCCGCCCAGGCGGCGCGCGCATTTCGATGGGCTCCTTCATCGGCCGCATGCCCGACCGCAGTCTGGTGCTCTGGGCTTAAACCCCCGAGGCCCAACCCTCTTGTCATGAAAAATTTGTCCGGATAACATCGCAAGCAAAAGAAAATTTGTTCGGACATATTCTGCCCCCGGCCCCGCCGTTTTAAAGGATCTCCCGTGAAACCGCTGCTCGTATGGTGCGCCTCGGCATCGCGCTGGCTGGCTTGGCTCGGAGGCTTGGCCCTGCTGCTCAGCGCAGCCCTGATTTCGCTCGATGTGGTGTTTCGCGGCATCTGGAAGATCACCATTTTTGAAAGCTTTGAGCTGTCCACCTATGCCTTTGCGATCGCCACCGCTTTGGGCATGTCCTACGCGCTGGTGAGCCGAGCCCACATCCGCATTGAGGTGGTTTACAACCTGCTGTCGCCCCGCTGGCGCACCGGGCTCGATGTGCTGTCCCATGCCGGGCTGGCGCTGATCACCGGGACCTTGCTGTTTTGGGCCGCTCAAATGGTTTGGGCCAACGGGTCCACCGGGGCGCGCTCGCCGTCGGCCTTGGCCATCCCCCTGGTCATTCCCCAAAGCCTCTGGCTGCTGGGGCTGATCTGGTTTGCCTTGCTGGCTTGGCTCTACACGCTCTATGGCCTGTGGTGCCTGGTGTCGGGCCGGCAGCAGGAAGCGGCCCAACTCATGGGCGTGACCAGCCTGGAAGACGAAATCAAGGAAAGCACCCACGTGTCGGAGCAGTCTTCATGATCACCTTGACGATCTTCTTGCTGCTGGCTCTGGCCGCCAGCAGCTTGTTTGTGGTGGCCGTGCTGGGCATCCTGGGCTTTACCCTGGGGGAGTTGTTTTCACCCTTCCCGCTGCTGCGCGGCCTCGGTGAGGTGGCCTGGAGTTCGAGCGCAGACTTCATCTTGGTGGCCATCCCGATGTTCATCTTGATGGGCGAATTGCTGCTGCGATCGGGCGTGACAGAGTCGATGTTCGACGCACTCGACCGCTGGGTTGGGCGCATTCCGGGTGGGCTCATGCACACCAATGTGGCGGCCTGCGCCGTGTTTGCCGCCACCTCGGGCTCGAGCATTGCCACGGCCGCAACGATCGGCACCGTCTCGATCCCCAACATGAACCGCTTCGGCTACCGGCCCAGCATCTTCCTGGGCACCATCGCCGCAGGAGGAACGCTGGGCATCTTGATTCCGCCGAGCATCAACATGGTCTTGTATGGGGCCATGTCCGAAACCGCCGTCTCCGATCTGTACCTGGCGGCGCTCATCCCCGGCATCATGCTGGCGCTGCTGTTCTCGGTCTATGTTTTCCTGGCCTGTGTGCTCAACCCTGGCCTGGCTCCGCACCGGCGTCAGGCCAGTTGGTCCGATCGGATCTCGGCCCTCAAG
>JBILGP010000148.1:0-5230 GCA_044350985.1 Polaromonas sp.
GATGTGTTCATGAGCTGCTTTGCCAAAGGCGTGCTGGTGCGCCCAGCCGGCGAGAACCTGGTCTTGTGCCCGCCCTATATCGTGGAGCCGGCCCACCTGGATCAAATGGTCTCGGTGCTGGCCCAGGCGATCCGCGAGCAAGCCTGAGGGGTCGGGCCTGGGCGCTGGGCAGGGGCGTTTTAAGGCCGCGGTCCGGGCGGTCGCTGCCGAAAGTGCTCGCGCAAGGCGGCGCAATGGTCGGTTGCAGGCGCTGGTGCGGTGGGCCAGAGGGCATCGAACTGGCCTGAGCCCGTACCCTGGCGATCTTGCCCACTTGGCCCGCCGGCCAGCAGGCGCACGCTGCGCACCGCAAGTTCGGGCGGCAGGTGGGCCGGCACGCCCAGCCGCTTGTCGGCGTGGACGCTGCCGCTGAGCAGGAGCACCAACTGCTGCGGGCCGGCCTGGCGCACGGCCGCCTCCAAGGTGGCAGCCAGGCTCAAGTCGCGGGCGATCTGGATGCGCGCCATTGGCGCAATTTGACTCTCGGGCAGCAAGCCACAGTGGCCCTCGCGCATGAGCTGCTGCTGCTCGGCCAGCGCTGGCGCCGTCAGCCGGCTGTCGAGCTCACTGCGTGCCATTTGGGCTCGCATCTGTGGGGTGGGCAGGTTGCCACCGAGCACCGGCACGCCGGCTTGGACGGCGGCCATGACCACCGGCCCATAGGCTTCCCAAGGCCAGGCGCCCTCATTCCAGCCCAGGGCCCGCTGCACGGCCGCCTGCGTGCTGTCTCTGGGCAATTGCGCGCTGCTGCTGCCGGCCGGCAGCATTTCGAGCACCACCGCGGCCAGCGCAGAGCGGCCGGCCAGCGTCTGCACCAACGCCCGGGCAATGCGCTGATGCTCGCTGGCGTCATGCTGCTCGCCCAGCAGCAGCGCTTGGGTGGGCAGCAGCGCGTCGAGCCGCCGCGTCCACTCGTCGCTGGCCTGAGCCAGGCCACTGGCCCAGGCCAGGGCGCCCAGCAGCACGCCGCGCCGCAGCTGGGCGTGCAAGGCTCCACCTTGGCCGATGATCATCGTGCGCTCACTGCAGCCTTGACGCCTCAATGCAGCGCAATGGGGGTGTGGGCCAGTTGGGCATAGCCCTCCAGGGTGGCCTCGATTTCATCCTGGGTCGGCGCCTTGTCTTGCCAGCTTTTGAGCCTTTGCTCAAACAGCTCGGCCCAGGAGCCATCCAAAAACACTTCCTTGCCGTGGCGCTTGTCGACGATCTCGAAGCCGTGGCGCACCATTTGCGGCTCAGCACCGCTGCTGGCCTGCTCGGCGTCGGCCACCAGGTGCACCACCACGAAGGTGTCGGAGTCGTAGAGCATTTGCATGGTCAAAGCGGGGTCCAAAAGAGGCAAGGGGGTGGTTAGAAGCTGTGGGCAGTGACTTCAATTTCAAGGTCGCCGCTCGACCGGCTTGATGCTCGAGAGGCGCTGGTCAAGCAGGTCGCCGTTGCCTTGGCTGAGCACGATGCGAACCGGCAGGTGCCCGAGGGCCGGTGCAAACCAGATCTCGACGGTCTGATCGTACAGGTGCCTGGGCTCACGCCTTAAGCGCAGGGCGTTTTGCGTGCCGATCGGCAGATCGAGCGGCTGGCTCTCCATGACGGCGAAGGCCCAGGGCTCGGCGCTGCGCGCACCGGCCGTCAGGATGCTGACCTGCGCGCCTGGCGTAAAGCGCGCGGGCTCGGCCGCGATCATGGCCGAAAGCTGAAAGGGCAGGCTCAGCCGGTCTTGCGCACCGGGCTGCCAGACTGCCGGCGGGCTGTTGGCGCTGAACACGATGCGTCCGATTTCCGGTTGGAAGTGGGCCGCCTGTTCACCGCGCGTGCGCTCGGAAAAGCGCCTGGGCGCCAAGCCGTCGGGGCCGATTTCGCCCACGCTGGTCTGGCTGCGGCCGGGCAGCAAGAAGCTGCTGAGGACCATGCGCGCCTGGTAGCGTTGCCCATCTTGCTGCCAGTCGATCTCGGCGCTGGCCGACAGCTCGAAGCCGCGCGCCCGGCCAATGACCTGGTAGCTCAGCAGGGCCGACCCTGGCATCACCCAGTTCGGCCGGACGGCCGCCGCAGCAGGCGCCGCAGGTGGTGCTGGCACGCCCGGCTCGGCGGGGGCCGGTGCCGGGCTGGGCGTGGGCTCGGCTGGAGCCGCTGGTGCAGGGGCTGGAGGGGGCGCGGGTGTCGGTGTCGGTGTTGGGACGGGTACTGGTTGAGGTGGCGGGGGAGGTACAGGCGGCGGTGGCGGTGGCGGAGGTGGAGGTGGAGGTGGAGGTGGAGGTACAGGCGGCGGCGGTGGTGGAGGCGGCGGCGGCGGTACGGGTGGCGGCGGTGGCGGTGGAGTGGCCTGAGGAGGAGCGGGTGCCGGCGCTTCGGCCGGTGCGGGGTCGGCGCTGCGTGTCTGCGTGCTCGAGGCCAGCGGCGCGGCTGTTGGGGGGGGTGGCGCTGGTTCAGGGGAAGCCGGTACCGTCACTGCTTCGGAAGTCGGCGTCTGGGCCGCAGGCTCCGCGGTGGCCAGAGATGGCGACAGGGCGGCGGTCAGTGTGGTCAAGCCAGCGGGCTGAGCCGCAGGGGCTGGGGTTGCCTGCGGCGCGGCTGGCCCGGGTGTGGGCCGCGCAACAGCGGCAGTCGGCGCGGGCCCAGTCTGGGCCGCAGCGGCGCCTGCCACCGGCTCTATGACGCGGGTGCTCAGCGCGGGCGTGACCTGGGCGTTGAGCGAGCTGTCCATGCGCATCCACACCGGCGCGCCCAGCAGCAGCCACAGGTGCACTGCGCTGACCAAGCCCGTCAGCGCCAGGATCGTCGACCAGGGCGGCGCGCCAGAGTGGGCGCTGGTGGGGGCGCTGGTGTGGGCGCTGGTGCGTGCCGGCGAGGCGTTAAGCTTGAGGTTTTTGACCCCGATCATGAAGGTGGTCGCTTTGACTCGGCGGGCCCTGTGCCCAGATCAACCATGAAACTTGCAAGCTACAAGGACGGATCGCGCGATGGCCAACTGGTGGTGGTCTCGCGCGACCTTACGACGGCCCATTATGCGACCGACATCGCCCACACCCTGCAGCAGGTGCTCGACGACTGGAATTTTCTCTCGCCCCAGTTGCAGGACCTGTACCAGACCCTCAACCTGGGCAAGGCCCGTCACGCTTTTGCGTTTGAGCCGCAGCGCTGCATGGCCCCTTTGCCGCGAGCCTACCAGTGGGCCGATGGGTCGGCCTACATCAACCATGTGGAGCTGGTGCGCGCGGCGCGCGGCAGCCAAGTGCCCGCGACGTTCTACACCGATCCGCTGATGTACCAGGGCGGCAGCGACGATTTTCTGGGGCCGTGCGACCCGGTGGTTTGCCCCGACGAGGCCTTCGGCATCGACTTCGAGGCCGAGCTGGCCGTTGTCACCGGTGATGTGCCCATGGGCAGCAATGCCGAGCGCGCGCTCGACGGCGTGCGCCTGCTCATGCTGGTCAACGATGTCTCGCTGCGCAACCTCATCCCCGACGAACTGGCCAAGGGCTTTGGCTTTTTGCAGAGCAAGCCGGCCACCGCCTTCAGCCCCGTGGCCGTTACCCCGGACGAGCTGGGCGAGGCCTGGCAGGGCGGGCGTGTGCACCTGACGCTGCAGTCGAGCTGGAACGGCCGCAAGGTCGGCCTGTGCGATGCGGGCGCCGACATGACGTTTGACTTCGGGCAGCTCATTGCCCATCTGTGCAAGACGCGCAATGTGCGCGCCGGCAGCATCATCGGCAGTGGCACGGTCAGCAACCGCGGCATTGAGGAAAACGGCCGCAAGAGCTGGCCCAAAGGCTACAGCTGCATTGCCGAGAAACGGGCGATCGAGACCATCGTTGACGGCCAGCCGAGCACAGCGTTCATGAAGTTTGGTGACACCATCCGCATCGAGATGAAGGGTCGCGACGGACAGAGCGTGTTTGGCGCCATCGATCAGCGTGTGGCCCCGCTGCGGGCCGACTGAGGCAGGGCCGATCGCGCCTTGGGTGTCAGGATTGGATCCACTTTGGCAGCCCAGTGGACAGCCAGGGCCAGTAGGCGATCAGCAAGACACCCAGAAATATGGCCAATAGAGCCGGCAGCACGGCCACGGCCACTTCGCGCACCGATTTGCCAAACATCGCGGCAGAAAAGTAGATATTCATGCCGGCCGGGGGACACAGGAACCCCATTTCCATAGCGGCCAAAAAGATAATGCCAAAGTGCACTGGGTCGATGCCATAGCTCATTGCCACCGGCAGCAGCAGCGGCACCAGAACCACGATGGCCGCATAGATTTCCATCAGGGCGCCAGCCAGTAGCAAGAACGCGGTTAAGGCCAGCAGGAAGACTTCCTTGCTCGGTATTGCGCTTTGGACCGCCTCGATCGCTGCATCAGGGATGCCAGCGTCAATCAGGTAGTTGGTCAGCGCCATCGCCATGCCCAGAATCAGCAAGATGCCGCCGATCAGTTGCGCCGACTCGTTCAGGCAGCGGGCCAGCAGGCGCGCATTGAGCTCGCGGTGTGCCCAGGCCTGGGTGGCGATGGCGTAAAGAGCGGTCACGGCTGCGCTCTCGGTGGGCGTGGCCAGCCCGCCCACCAAGGAGCCAATGGCGACCACAGGCGCAAAAAGTTCCCACTTGGCCTGCCAAGCCGCTTGACGAATCGAGGGTCGATTCAGGGCAGCCGTCGCGGCGGGGGTGCTTACAGCTGACTTCGATGGGCGCAAGTAGCCGCCAAAGATCAACAAGAAGGCGATCATCACCGCCGCTGGCAGCAGCCCGGCCAGAAACATGGTGTTGATGGGCACCCGTGCGATGACCGCATACATGATCAGCGGCACCGACGGCGCCAGCAAGACGCCCAGGGCGCTGGCGCTGGTCACCAGGCTGATGCCGCGACGCTCGGGGTAGCCCGACTGAACCAGCAGGGGCAGTAGCAAGCCGCCCAGCGCCAAAATGGTCACGCCGCTGCCACCGGTCAGCGCCGTGAAACAAGAGCACATCACTGCAGCGGCCACCACCGTGCCGCTTGGGCCCTGGCCGAACAGGGCGACGAACAGTTGTCCCAGCCTTTGCGCCGCCCCCGTGCGTGCAAAAACCAGTCCCGCCAGCGTGAACAAGGGCAGCGCCGGCAGGGAGGGGTTGACCGTGATCTGATAGTGCGACAGGGCGACGGCAGCCAGCGGCGTGCCTTCCTGCCAAAACAGGGCCAGCGCCAGCCCGCCCAGTACCG
>JBILGP010000149.1:0-5228 GCA_044350985.1 Polaromonas sp.
CGGATAGATCACGACCCGCTGCGCGCCGGGCAACTGCGCCTGCTCGGCCGCTTGCGCCACCGCGCGCAGGAACTCCTGCGCCGCCTCCTGCGTGCGCGCCTCGGCGCGCAGCAAGGCGGCGTGCCCGAAGGGCGGCAGCCCAGCGGCCTGGCGGTGGCGCAATTCCTCCTGGGCAAAGCCTGCGTAGTCGTGTCGCTTGAGCGAGGCAAACAGCGGATGGCCCGGGTGCAAGGTTTGCACCCACATCTGGCTGCGTCCGCTCTGGCTGGCTTGCCGCCCGGCGCGGCCGCAGGCTTGCATCAGCAGGGCAAACAGCCGCTCGGGCGCGCGAAAGTCGCTGGAAAACAGCGAGCCGTCCGGGTTGACTGCCGCCACCAGGGTGATATTGCGAAAGTCATGCCCCTTGGTGACCATTTGCGTGCCCACCAGCACATCGGTGTGGCCTTCGTGCATTTGCGCCAGCTGGTTTTGCAGCGCGCCCTTGCCGCGGGTGCTGTCGGCATCGATGCGCGCCACCCGCACCGGCGAGCCATCGGCTCGCCTGAGATCGCCCAGCAGCTCGATCAGATGCTCCTCGAGCTTTTCGGTGCCGCGACCGACCGGTGCAATGTCGACATTGCCGCAATCGGGACAGGCGCGCGGCACCGGTTCGGCATGGCCGCAGTGATGGCAGCGCAGCGAGCGGTCGAGCTTGTGAAAGACCCGGTAGGCGCTGCAGTGCGCGCACTGGCTCTTCCAGCCGCAGTCGTGGCAGGCCAGCACCGGCGCATAGCCGCGCCGGTTGAGAAAAATCAGCGACTGCTCGCCGCACGCCACGCGCTCGGCGATGGCCTGCATCAGGGCCGGTGCGAGCAAGGTGCCGCGTGGCTGCAGGCCCATGTCCAGCAGCTTGACCTGCGGGCCGGCGTCGCCCTGCGCCGCGCCGATGCGATCGGGCATGTCCAGTCGCAGGTAGCGGCCCTTCAGGCAGGCCTGCCAGCTCTCCAGGGACGGCGTGGCCGAGCCCAGCAGCACCCGGCAGGGCGCCGCAGCGCCGGCCGCTTGCGCCCTGCCAGCGGCCAGGCGCTGGCTTTCGAGTCGGCCGCGGTAGATGGCCAGGTCGCGCGCCGAGTAGCGCGCGCCCTCTTGCTGCTTGTAGCTCGGGTCGTGCTCCTCGTCGACCACGATCAGGCGCAGCCCGGGCAGCGAGGCCAGCACCGCCATGCGGGTGCCCAGCACCACCCGCGCCTGCCCGCTGTGCGCCGCCAGCCAGGCTTTGAGGCGCTGCGCCGGGGTCAGGTTGCTGTGCAGGGTCACGACGCGGCCGGCGCCCAGGTGGGCAAAGCGCTCGTGCAGGCGCGACTGCAGCTGCGGCGTGAGGTTGATCTCGGGCACCATGACCAGCACCTGCGCGCCTTGATCGGCCGCCAGCACCTGCTCGGCCGCGCGCAGATAGACCTCGGTCTTGCCGCTGCCCGTGGCACCAAACAGCAAGGTGGGTTTGTCGGCTTGGCTGAAGGCTTGCAGCGCCGCATCTTGTTGCACGCTCAAATCGGGCAGCTCGGGCCTGGCCGTCGGTCCTTCGCTGGCCTGCGCGGCGCGCTTGAGGCGCCGCGCCAGTTGCAGTGCACCGAGCTCGCGCAATTGGGGAGGCAGCGCGGCCAGTGCCACCTCGCCGAGCGAGCGCTGGTAGTAGCTGGCGGTAAAGCCGATGAGCTCTCGCCAACCGCTCGACAGCGGATCGATGCCCTCAAGCACCGCACCGACCGATTTGGCCTGGCCGGCGCTCAAATGATCGGCATCGCAGCGCTCGGCCCAGACCACCCCCAGCACCTCACGACGGCCCAGAGGCACGCGCACCAACTGCCCGGGCGCAAGCGGTGACTCACTTGCATAGGTCAGGGGCCCGGCCACGCTGCTGTGGGCCGGAGTGGCGACCACGATGTCCAGCCAGTGACTCATGATGCAAGGACGTTTTTTGTCATTTCACCTTCGCTCAAGCGCCTAAGTGCTTGATTTCATGTAGGCTTTGGGCTTGTCCAGCCTTCCTGTGGATAACTTTGTTGATAGTTCGCCCTTGCTGTGCTGCAAGCCTTGAAAATCAAGGCCTTGTCTGGAATGCCCGGAAAAACGGCAGATCAACAATTCCTTTTCAAATCAACGACTTACAAATGCTATGACTTTTGTAGCAAGCCCTGGGTCGGACAAGGGGTTTTGTCGCACTGCAGCACGAATTTTGTGCATAAGTCTTGCCGCGCCCGTCGGTTTTCGTGCTATAGCACAGGCCGCTGGTGCGATGCCCGGGTCGGGACTCAGCGTGGTGCCCCGGGGTTTGCCCGGTTCGCCCTCACGCGCACTTTAACGTCGCTGACGCATCGACCGGGAATGCGCGTACACCGTCTCCACCAGAGCGCTGACGTGTTCAGGCGGCGTGTGCTGGCTGATGCCATGGCCGAGGTTGAAAATGTGCGTGGGCCCCACGCTTGCCGGGTCGGTGTGGGGCGGCCCGAAGCTGTCGAGCACGCCGCGCACCTGCTGCGCGATCGCCTCGGGCGGTGCAAACAGCACGTTGGGGTCGATATTGCCTTGCAAGGCCTTGCCCGGCCCACCGGCCGTCCCGCCCACTTGCGCGCGCGCCTGCCCCAGGTTGACCGTCCAGTCCAGGCCCAGCACCTCGCAGTCGAGCCCGGCCATTTCGCCCAGCCACAGCCCCCCGCCTTTGGTGAACACGATGCGCGGAATCACCGCGCCGTCGTGGCTGCGCTTGAGCTGGGCCAGCACGCGGCGGGTGTAGGCCAGGCTGAAGTCCTGGAAAGCGCCGTCGGCCAGCACGCCGCCCCAGCTGTCAAACACCATCACCGCCTGGGCGCCCGCTTCGATCTGCGTGTTCAGGTAAAGCGCCACCGCGTCCGCATTGATCGCCAGGATGCGATGCATCAGATCGGGGCGGCTGTACATCAGGCTCTTGACCAGCCGGTAGTCGTCGGAGCCGCCGCCTTCGACCATGTAGCAGGCCAGGGTCCAGGGGCTGCCCGAAAAGCCAATCAGCGGCACCCGGCCGCTGAGGGCCTTGCGGATGCTGGTGACCGCATCGAAGACGTACTGCAGCTTGTGCATGTCGGGCACCGCCAGTTGCGCCACCGCCGCCTCGTCGCGCACGACCTTGGCGAACTTGGGGCCTTCGCCCATTGCAAAGGACAAACCCAGTCCCATGGCATCGGGCACCGTCAGGATGTCTGAGAACAAGATCGCCGCGTCCAGGCGGTAGCGCTCGAGCGGCTGCAAGGTCACCTCGGTGGCGTATTGCACGTTGGTGGCCAGCCCCATGAAGCTGCCCGCCTTGGCCCGCGTGGCGCAGTACTCGGGCAGGTAGCGACCGGCTTGGCGCATCAGCCAGACCGGCGTGTGGTCGGTGGCTTGGCGCAGGCAGGCCCGCAGGAAGGTGTCGTTGCGCAAGGGCTCGAAGGGCATGGGTGGGTCCGGCTCAAAACAGGAAATGAGAAATGAATTATCCCACTGCGGCAGGAGGATATTGCCCGCGCTTGGGCCACTTTTTATGGGCGGCGCTCAGAGCGGCAGACCCGCGATGCGCGCCAGCAGGCGTGCCCCAACGCGCGCGGTTTGGTGGTCGCGATCGAAGGCCGGGTTGAGTTCGGCCATGTCGGCCGCCACCAGCTTGCCGCTGGCCTTGACCTGCTCGATCACCCGCTCGAGCAGAGGCAGTGGCACGCCCAGCGGGGCGGGCGCCGAGACCCCTGGCGTAACGGCCGCGCTGAGCACGTCCAGGCACACCGTGAGGTAGACCGCGTCGCATGCGTTCAGATCGGCGTCGAGTTCGTCTTGCGCCTGCTGCCAGTCGGCCGGGGTCTGCAGGGCCTCGTCGAGGTGCCAGCGGGTGCCGCTGGCCCGCGCCCGGTCGAACAGTGCCGGCGTATTGGCAAAGCGGCTGATGCCCAGCACGGTGTAGGCAAAGGGCCGGTCGTGGCTCTGGCACCACTGGTGCATCTGCGCGAACGCGGTGCCACTGTTGGGGGCGCTGGCCTGGCGCAGGTCGAAATGGGCATCGAGGTTGAGCACCAGCAGGCGTGCGGGGGTGCGGCCTTGTGGCACCAAGTCGCCCAAGACCAGGCCGCCAAAAGTGCCCCAGGCCACTTCATGGCCGCCGCCGAGCACCAGCGGCAGCGCGCCTTGCGCGCGCGCCTGCGCCACGGTCGCCGACAGTTCGGCCTGCACGGCTTCGAGCCCCTGGCCGTCGCAGCGCAGGTCGCCGGCGTCCCACAGCGCGGTTTGCGCGGGGGCGGGCAGGTTGGCCAGCGCCTGACGCAGCGCGGCCGGGCCACCGGCAGCGCCCGTGCGGCCCTGGTTGCGGCGCACGCCCTCGTCGACCGCAAAACCGATCAGCACCACCCCGCCTCGTGCCTCGGGGTGCCAGGGCTGCACCCGGTGGTGCCAGCGTGCCAGGCGCTCGGGCGCAGCGGCTTCCTGGCTGTCGTCTCGGCCGCTCCAGGGGGTGGGTGCTTGGTGGGGCATGGGCGCAGTGAAGTTCAAGCGTTCAAGGGTTCAAGGGCAGCCAGCGGCCGGCCACGGCGCGACCGGCGCAGCTTGAGCCGCCGAGCCAATAGGTCAGCTCGCGTGGATGGTCGACACGCCAGACGGCCAGGTCGGCGCGCAAGCCTGGGGCCAGGCTGCCGCGGTCGCGCAGGCCCAGCGCCCGGGAGGCGTGCACAGTGGCGCCCAGCACGGCCTCCAGCGGCGTGAGCCGCCAGAAGGTGCAGGCCATGTGCAGCGCCGTCAGGATCGACAGGCACGGCGAGCTGCCCGGGTTGTGGTCGGTCGAGATCGCCATCGGCACGCCGGCCTCGCGCAAAGCGGCCACCGGCGGCGCCTGGGTGTCGCGCAGGCAGTACCAGGCCGCCGGCAGCAGCACCGCCACCGTACCGGCTGCACGCATGGCAGCAATGCCGGCGGGGCTCAGGTGCTCGATGTGGTCGCACGACAGCGCGCCGTAGCTGGCGGCCAGCTCGGCCCCACCTTGCGCACTCAACTGCTCGGCGTGAAGCTTGACCGGCAGGCCCAGTGCGCGGGCCGCCTCAAAGACGCGCTGGGTTTGGGCGGTGGTAAAGCCGATGGTTTCGCAAAACGCGTCGACCGCATCGACCAGGCCCTGCGCTTGGAGCGGGGCCATCCACTCGCACACCGCGGCGATGTAGTCATCGGCGCGGCCTTCGAACTCGGGGGGCAGTGCGTGC
>JBILGP010000150.1:0-5215 GCA_044350985.1 Polaromonas sp.
CGATGCGATTTCGCGCGTGCTATCGGCCCGGCTTGCCGAATCTTTGGGCCAGAGTGTGGTCATCGAAAACCGCAGCGGCGCATCGGGCGCCATCGGTTCCGAGGCGGTGGCCCGGGCCGCGCCCGACGGCTACACCGTGGTTTTTGGCACGCAAAGCACGCACGCGTCCAACCTGGTGTTTTTCCCTAACATGGCGTTCGACCCGATCCGTGATTTCCAGCCCCTGACCTTGGTCGGTACGTCCTGCCTGGCCCTGATCGTGCCGCCCAGCGTGCCGGTGTCCAACGCCCGGGAGTTGATCGATTGGATCGCTCGCCAGGCCGGTGCGGCCAGCTATGGCACGGCAGCGGCCGGCAGCTCCCAGCATGTGGCTGCCGAGTTGATGCTGCGCAGCAGCAACGTCAAAGCCACGCACGTGCCCTACCGCGGCAGCGGCGCGGCCATGCCCGATCTGCTCTCAGGCCGCTTGAGCTTCATGTTCGACAACCTGCCATCTTCGCTGCCGCTGGCGCGCTCGGGCAAGGTCAAGGCTCTGGCCCAAACCTGCGCCAAGCGTTCGCCTTCGGCGCCCGACTTGCCCACCATGGTCGAGGCGGGCTTCAAGGACTTTGTCATCGAGGGCTGGTACGGCGTGTTCGCGCCCGCCCGCACCCCGCGGGCCATCGCTGAGCGGCTGTCGAGCGAGATCAACAAGGCGCTGCGCCATCCGGACTCGATGGAGCGCTGGAAAACGCTGGGCTTTGACCCCATCGGCTCAACTCCCGACGCTCTGGCCGAGCGCCAGCGAGGCGACCTTGATTACTGGCGCCGGATGATCGAATTTACGGGCGTCAAGGTGGAGTGAGGCGATGGCCCAATACGACTGGAAGATCACGGGCGGCCTGTTGGTTGACGGCACTGGCGCAGCAGGCCGCCAGGCCGACATCGGGATCAAGGACGGACGCGTGGTGGCGATCGGCGAGCTAGACGCTCAGGCGGCGCAAACCCTCGATGCCTCAGGGCAGGTGGTCGCGCCGGGTTTCGTCGACATCCACACCCACTACGACGCGCAGGTGATGTGGGACCCCTTGCTCACCGTCTCGCCCTGGCACGGCGTCACGACGGCTGTGCTCGGCAACTGCGGCTTTGGCGTGGCGCCGACCCGGCCGCGCGATCGCGGGCTCATCATGCGCACGCTCGAGCGCGTCGAGGGCATGAGCCTGGCGGCGCTGGAGGCGGGCCTGGGTGCTCAATGGCCGTTTGAGACCTTCGATCAGTACATGGACGTGCTCGAGCGCCAGCCGCTGGGCATCAACGTCGCGGTGATGGTCGGTCACACGCCGGTGCGCTTGTGGGTGATGGGCGACGAGGCCACCCAGCGCCAGGCCAGCGCCGAAGAAGTGGCGCAGATGCGCGAACTGGTGCGCCAGGCCATGGACGCGGGCGCGGTGGGCTTTGCCACATCGGTCTCCAAAGTCCATATCGGTTACGAAGGCCGCCCGGTCCCCAGCCGCCTGGCCAGCTTTGACGAGATGCTCGAATTGGCCCGCGCCGTGGGTGACGCCGGTCATGGTTTGATTCACTACAACGTCGGACGCGATCCGCACTGGGACGCTTATGAAGCGCTCCACGCCGCATCGGGCCGGCCCGTCGTGTGGACCTCGCTGTTGGCCGGCTCCTTGGGCCCCGATTCCCACCGGGCGCATCTGGAGCGCGCCCGGGCGCAACAGGCGCAAGGCTTGCCCATTCACGGCCAGGGTGCGTGTCGGCCGATCCAGTTTGAATTTGACTTTCGCTCGCCGGTGGTTTTTGACACCTGGGCCTCGTTTGAGCCCGTGCGCTTGGCCGCCGATGAGGCGCAGCGCCGTGCCGTCTACTTGGACCCCAGCTTTCGCGCCAGGGTCAAGCGCCAGGTCGCAGGCCCCGGACCCGATGACGCCTGGTTTGCCGGCAAGCAGGCCGAGGGCGACACGCGGCGTGCAGCATTTGCGCAACTGGCCATCAGTTGGTCACCCGATCCGGCGCTCAACGAGCGCCGTCTGGGCGATCTGGCCCGCGAGCGCGGCGTCGATCCGGTCGATCTCATGCTCGATCTGGCGATCGAGAGCGGCTTGCGCATGCGCTTTCGCATGGCGTTGCTCAACTTTGACGAGGCGGCGGTCGGTGAGATCTTGGCTGACCCGCAGGTGGTGCTCGGCCTGGGCGATGGCGGCGCGCACATGAGTCAGCTCTGCGATGCCTGCCACCCCACCTATCTCTTGGGTCACTGGGTGCGCCGCTTGGGCGTGCTGAGCCTGGAAGAAGCCGTGCGGCGACTGACCTCCCACCCGGCCGATGTCTTTGGGCTGCACGACAGGGGACGCGTGGCCGTGGGCTTGCCCGCAGACCTCGTGGTGTTTGACCCGTCGACCGTGGATGCGGGACCACTGGAGCGGGTACATGATCTGCCCGCTGGCGAAGATCGCTTGGTCAGCCATGCCACTGGGATCGAAGCGGTTTTCGTCAACGGCCAGCGGCTCGCACCACCGGGCTCACCCGAGCACATCACCGCCGGGCGTCTGCTGCGCCAAATCCGCTGAGCGCAGCCCCTGCGCCACGGCCAAGCGAGTCGCCCGCTGCGCCATTGCCAGGCGCGCAATTGCCTCGCGCCATTGCGAGGCGTGCCGTCCCATTTCGTCATCGCGAGTCGCGCACCCCTGCGTCATTGCGAGGCGCGCAGCGCCGTGGCAATCCATGCCTTTGTGCGGCGGCCGATGGATTGCTTCGTTCCTCGCAATGACAAGTCAGGGGCGCAACCACAAGTCGGGAGCGCAACAACAAGGCGGGAGCGCGCCGACGGCGCTACCCCGTCACTGCGAGTCGCGCAGCCGCTCCGTCATCGCGAATCGCGCACCCCTGCGTCATTGCGAGTCGCGCCGTCTTGTTTCGTCATTGCGAGGCGCGCAGCGCCGTGGCAATTCATGCCTTCACGTCGTTGCTTTACAGATCGCTTTACTCTTCGCGATGACGGTCTTGCGCGCGATCGCCTGAATCCGCCTCGTCGGCCGCCGTCCGTCCGCGCGGCACGCCGATGTGGCGTTGGCCTCGGGCGCGGGCCAGCGTGATTTGGCGCTGGCGCTCCGCAAAGCTGCGCCGCTGCTCGGGCGTGAGGCTGTCGTGGCAGCGCGGGCAGCTCACCCCGTCTTCATACAGCGGCGACTGCTTGTCGCCGGCACCCAAGGGGTGACGGCAGGAGCGGCACAGCTCAAAATGGCCTGGCGCGAGCCCATGACCGACTGAGACGCGCTCGTCAAAGACAAAGCATTCGCCTTGCCAACTGCTTTGCGCCGCGGGCACGGTCTCCAGGTATTTGAGGATGCCGCCCTGCAGGTGGTAGACCTCTTCAAAGCCCCGGGTACGCATGAAGGCGGTGGATTTTTCGCAACGAATGCCGCCCGTGCAGAACATGGCCACGCGCGGTTTCTTGCCGTCTTTCTCGGCCAGCATGCCGCCGGGCTGCATTTGCTGCTCGACCCATTGCGGCAGTTGCGAGAAGCTGCGGGTCTGCGGGTTGATGGCGCCCTCGAAGGTGCCCACGCCGCACTCGTAGTCGTTGCGGGTGTCGATCAGCACCACATCGTCTTGAGCGATGAGCGCGTTCCAGTCCTCGGGCTTGACGTATCGGCCGGCCATGCGGTTGGGGTCGATGCCATCGACTCCGAGGGTGACGATCTCCTTCTTGAGCTTGACCTTGAGCCGGTAAAAAGGCTCACGCTCGCTCCAGGACTCCTTGTGCTCTAGCCTGGCCAGCCGCGGGTCTTCGCGCAAGTGGGCCAGTAGCTCGCGTACGCCCGCCTCGGCTCCGGCCAGTGTGCCGTTGATGCCCTCATCGGCCAGCAGCAGAGTGCCTTTGATCTCACGGGCCTGGCAGTAGGCCTCAAGCCGCTCGCGCATCAGGACGCGGTCGGGCAGGTGGACAAAGTGGTAGAGGGCGACCGTCAGGAATCGGGGCATGGTCTTAGCGCCGCCGCCCGCCCAGCATGCCGCCGAGCACGCCGCGCACGATCTCGCGGCCCACCGAGCTGCCGATGGTTCGCACCACCGACTTGACCAAGGTCTGGGCCAGCCCGTCGCGCTGGCCGCCGCGGGGTCCGGCCGACCCCACCAGCAGCTCGCTCAGGCCGCCCATCAAGCCGCCTGAAGGGGCCGGTGCGGCAGCGCCGCCCGATGGTGACGAGGAGGGCGACGACGGCGAGGAGGGGGCATTGGCACTGAGTTTTTCGTAGGCCGATTCGCGGTCCAGCGTTTTTTCGTAGACGCCGGCCACCAGGGACTCTTGCAACAGGCTTTGGCGCTGGTCGGCGCTGATGGGGCCGAGCTGGCTGGCCGGCGGCATGATGAAGGCGCGCTCGGTGGGCGTGGGCCGACCCTTGGCATCGAGCAGGCTGACCAGAGCCTCGCCCACGCCGAGCTCCGTGATCGCCTGCTCGATGTCCAGACCGGCCTGGGCCCTCATGGTCTGGGCCGTGGCCTTGACGGCCTTCTGGTCGCGGGGCGTGTAAGCCCGCAGGGCGTGCTGGATGCGGTTGCCCAATTGGGCCAGCACCGTATCGGGAATGTCGAGCGGATTTTGGGTGACAAAGTACACGCCCACGCCCTTGGAGCGCACCAGCCTGACCACCAGTTCGATGCGCTCGATCAGCACCTTGGGCGCTTCGTTGAACAGCAGGTGGGCCTCGTCAAAAAAGAACACCAGCTTGGGCTTGTCGAGATCGCCCACCTCGGGCAAACGCTCGAAGACTTCCGACAGCAGCCACAGCAAGAAGGTGGCGTAAAGCCGGGGCGAGTTGAGCAGTTGATCGGCCGCCAGCACGTTGACCATGCCGTGACCGCGGCTGTCGGTCTGCAGGAAGTCGTCGATGTTGAGCATGGGCTCGCCAAAGAACTCGGTGCCGCCCTGGCTATCGAGCTGCAGCAAGCTGCGCTGAATCGCGCCCACGCTGGCCGCGCTGACATTGCCGTATTCGGTGGTGAACTGGCGGGCGTTTTCGCCCACGTGCTGCAGCATGGCCCGCAGGTCCTTGAGGTCCAGCAGCAGCAGGCCCTGGTCGTCTGCGATCTTGAACACCAAATTGAGCACGCCAGACTGGGTTTCATTGAGCCCGAGCATGCGTGCCAGCAGCAGCGGGCCCATGTCGGAAATGGTCGCGCGCACCGGGTGGCCTTGCCGGCCAAACACGTCCCAAAGCTGGGTGGG
>JBILGP010000151.1:0-5171 GCA_044350985.1 Polaromonas sp.
ACTACATTGTATTGAGCCAGAAGCTGGCGCGAAAACTCGGTGTCTGATCCCCCGAACGCCTCAGGCACTTGCGCCCACAGATAAAAACCGGCGTCGGGCAGTTTGACGTCCATCACTGTTTGCAACAGCGGCGTGACGCGCGCGAACTTGTCTCGGTAAAGCTGCCGGTTCAGGCGAACATGGTCCTCGTCATCCCAGGCGGCCCGGCTGGCTGCTTGGACCACAGGACTCATGGCCCCACCGTGGTATGTGCGGTAAAGCAGGAACTTCTTGAGGATGTCTGCGTCGCCGGCGGCAAATCCCGAACGCAGGCCCGGCACGTTGCTGCGCTTGGACAGACTGGTCAGCATGACCAGATTGCGAAAATCCGTGCGACCGAGCTGCCAGGCCGCTTGCAGACCCCCCAGCGGGGCCTCGTCGCGGAAATAGATTTCGCTGTAGCACTCATCGGACGCAATGACAAAGCCAAAACGGTCGCTCAAGTCGAACAGCAGGCGCCATTCGTCCAGCCCCATGACGGCGCCTGCCGGATTGCCTGGCGTGCAGACGAACAGCAGTTGGGTGTTGCTCCAGACCGACTCAGGGATGCGGGCCCAATCGATGCCAAAGTTGCGCTCCGGCTCGCTGGGCGCGTAATAAAGCTCGGCGCCGGCGAGCAGGGCGGCGCCTTCATAAATTTGGTAAAACGGGTTGGGCGCCACCACGGTCGCCGGCCGACTGCGATCGATCACGGTCTGGGCCAGGGCGAACAAGGCTTCGCGTGAGCCGTTGACCGGCAAGATCTGTTGCTGGGGGTCCAGGCTCAGCCCATAGCGGCGCTCGACCCAGTGGGCCATGGACTGCTTGAGCCCCGGCTCTCCCCCCGTGCTGGGGTAGACCGCCAAGGAAGCCAGGGCGCCGGTGAGGGCTTGCTTGACCAAGTCTGGGGTCGCGTGTCTGGGCTCGCCTATGCCCAGGCTGATGGGGCTGTGGCCAGGGCTGGGGGTGACGCCCGCGTGCAATTGGCGAAGGCGCTCAAAGGGATAGGGCTGCAGGCGCCCGAGCAGGGGGTTCATGGACCGCATTATCGAATATGAAAGAGTCGGCAAAAGAATGCGATATGCTCTGAAGCTGGACTGTTTTTATCGTCTCTGTAAGATGAATATGCGACAGCGGTCGGACCTCATGCCCAGACAGTTGTGGAGCCGGCGGCCATGACCGAAGATTCGCGGCCCCTACGCGCGCGCGCTCTGGCCCGACTCGGTCAGCGGTGGCGGGATTTGCGTGAGCAGTGGATCAACCGCATTCCCGAGCCCCCCGAGGTGACGGCAGAGTACCTGCGCCTGATTTACCGCAACCTGAGCGTCAGCAGCCCGGTCTCGCTGTTCTTTGTGATCTACCTGACCGTGCAGGCGGATTTCGAGGACGCCACCGCGCTGAATTGGTGGGCCACGGTGTTTTGCATCTACCTGGCGCTGCGCTGGGTCATTGGTCTCTCCTATCCGCGTAAGGGCGAGGTTGATCGGGCGGCTGTGCCCTTTTGGTCGGCTCTTTCCCTGGCGGTTCAGGGTTGCAATGGGGTGCTGATTTCTTTGCTGGCCCTGTTCGTGCTCCCCACGGTCGATCCGTTCGCACAGATCGTCGGGACGATGGTGGTTCTGATCCTGGTCGGTGCCATCGCCCACAGCCTGTCTGGGCGCTGGATCGAGACCCTGGTCTACGCGCCGCCGATTTACTTTAGCTTCGCCTGGTCGAGTTGGCAGCAGGACCACCCTTACTCAAGGGGCGTGGGATTGCTCATCCTGGCCCTGTTTGTGCTGCATCTGGTGTACGCCGGCAACCAGCGCAGGTCGATCGTGGCCAGCTTTGCCGTGGCCCGTCGCAATGCCGATCTAGCGCGCGAATTGCAGTTCAAAAACCTGGAGTTTCAGGAGCTGGCCAGCGCGCGCAGCCGACTGCTGGCCACCGTCAGTCATGACCTGCGCCAGCCCGCCCACGCCATCGGTCTGTTGTCCGAGCGTGCTTTGCTCGAGACGTCCTTTGCCGGTGTGAAGGCCAATTTGCGAGACCTCAACGAGCTCAGCCAGTCGCTCAGTGCCTCGCTGGCCACCTTGATGGACCTGACCCGTCTGGATGCCGGTCTGGTCAAGGCCACGATTGGACCGGTCAGCGTGGCACAGGTTTTGATGCGGGTGGAGGCCGAGTTTGGCGGCTCGACCCGTGCCAAGGGCTTGTCCCTGGTCGTGGAGCGGTCGGACGCCTGGGTCCAGTCAGATGCAGTGTTGCTCCACGGCGTGCTCAGCAATCTGGTGTCCAACGCGATCAAGTACACCCGCGCGGGCCAGGTCGAGGTGCGTGTGAAAGAAGACGGGGATGCGGTCCTCATCGAAGTGAGCGACACCGGCATTGGCATTCACGGAGAAAAGCTCGAGCTGATCTTTAAGGAGTTTGTTCGACTTGATGCGTCCGATTCGGGCACGGAGGGGTTGGGTCTCGGGCTGTCGATTGTTCGTCGCTATGCCACCTTGCTCTCGCACCCCCTGAGTGTGCGGTCCGAGCCCGGCCAGGGGTCGACCTTCGGCATCACCCTGGTCCGTACTGCGCCTGCCACTGTCAGCGATCAAGCGTCGGCCGTCCTTGCCGGGGCGGGTCCAACCCACAATCCCCTGGTGGGTCTCAATGTGCTGGTGGTCGACAACGTCGAATTGCTGCTGCAGAGCATGAGCCAAACACTCAAGGGCTGGGGCTGTCGGGTTCAGGCCGCCCGCAATATGGCCGAGGCCCAGAGGCTGAGCCAGGAGAGCTGGCCCGATGTGGTGCTCAGCGACCACCATCTGGGCGACCGCGAGCCCAACGGCATTGAGCTCATTGCCGGCCTGCGGATGCAGGGCACGGTGCTGGGGCTGCCTGCGCCGCCGGCTTTGCTGATGACCGGCGATGTGTCCGCGCAGCTTGAGGCCGAGGCCCAAGTGGCCAGCGTGCGCGTGATGCACAAGCCGGTTCGACCCAGAGTTTTGCAGCTCGGGCTGATCGATCTGCTCGAAGGCGGGCGACGCCCGAATAAGAGCGAGGCGGCCTCGCCGCTGGACGGACGTGACTGAACCGGTGGGTCAGCCGCGCCCAGACCATGGCGGCCACGGCGTTAAGCCTTCTCAGGGTTGGCGCGCATGGTTTGCCCGCAGCGATCCGACGGTGTTGGCTGAACAGCTCAGCGTGAGCTACGGCAACTGTATTTTCAACAGTGCTGCGGCCCTGCTCCTGGTGCTGTACGTCTACTTCAAGTCGGCGGCCCGTTTGGACTACTGGCTGATCGACCTCTGGGTCGCTATTTTTTGTCCTTACCTGGTGATCCGGATTGTTTTCGGTGTGCGCTACCCGCACCGTGAGAGCATTCCCCAGCCGATTTTGAAGCGCTGGGATCTGTTGCTCATGTGTATTCAGGCAGGCTATGGGATCATGCTGGTGGTCATGGCCTTGGGGATTTTCCCCACACTCGATCCCTTTGCGCAGTCGGTGGTTTTGACAGGCTCCCTGGTTCTCCTGGGGTCGACCGCCTTTAGCTTTTCCGGTCACATGAAGGCCATGGCGCTGAGCGCCCCAGCCGCCTACCTGGCCTTTGCCTGGTCCGCGTGGAACCTTCCCAGCCCTTATGCCGCCGAGATGACGGCGCTCATTCTTGGCCTGCTTGCTCTTTATGTGATGTACGCCCTCAAGCACAGGCGCAGTCTTGAGCGCGGCTTTGCCCTGGCGGTTCAAAACCGCGAGTTGGCCAAGGAGTTGCAGACCAAGAACGAGCAGCTACAGGAGGTGGCTGCAGCGCGTGGCCGCCTGCTCGCCACCGTCAGTCACGACCTCAGGCAGCCCGCCCACGCTATCGGTCTGCTGACCGACCGGGCCTTGCTGGAGCCAGCGGCTGCGCCGGTGCGGCCCATCTTGACGGATCTGCAGCAGTTAAGCCAGTCCTTGAGCGCGTCTTTGTCCACCTTGATGGATTTGACCCGGCTCGATGCGGGCCTGATGCGGGTGCGCATCGAACCGACGCCCCTGAACGCGGTACTCGAGCGTTTGCGGCTTGAATACGCCCTGATGGCTCAGGCCAAGGGTCTGGCGCTGAACGTTCAGCAGACGTCGGTTTGGGTCCACTCAGACCCGGTCCTGCTTCATGCCGTGCTGGCCAACCTGCTGGCCAATGCGATCAAGTACACCAACGAGGGGCGGGTTGATGTCACCGTGCTCGAATTCAAGCAAGGCGTGCAGGTCAAGGTGGTTGACACCGGCGTTGGCATACCGCCTGACAAGTTGGACCTGATCTTTCGGGAGTTCGTGCGCCTCGACGCATCTGAGGCCGGTGCTGAAGGTCTGGGTCTTGGGCTGTCCATCGTGCGCCGTTATGCACAGTTGTTGTCACACGATCTGGATGTTGACTCCCAGCCGCAACTCGGATCGACCTTCAGCGTCAGCCTTCCCCAGGCCGAGCCCGCGGGCTCGCAACTGGAGCTAGTCAAGCCGATCGTGGCCGCCCAGGAAGGGAGGGCTTTGGCCGGTGCGCGGGTGCTGATCATCGAAAACGTTGAATTGCTGCTCAGCAGCTTGACCCAATCCTTTACAGGCTGGGGCTGTCGGGTCGCCGCCGCCCGCAATTTGCAGGAAGCACTGCACGAGGTCCACGTGCAGTGGCCTGACGTGGTGGTGAGCGATCATCACCTTGGCGATCGCGAGACCAACGGGCTGGAGTTGATCCAGGCTCTGCGCTTGCAGGGTCAGAGCGAAGGCCGGCCTGCCTTTCGCGTGCTGTTGATGACGGGCGATGTATCGGCTCAGTTGGAAGAGCAAGCGACCGCCATGGGTGTTCAGGTTCTCCACAAGCCGGTCAGGCCGCAATTGCTGCGATCGAGCTTGATGGGCTTGATGGCCTCGCCTTTGGGTGCGTCTCAGCCCGACGCGACCCGCGATGCAGATTCACGGCAGTCCGATTAAGGGGGCATCTTGCATGGCCCCGGCTCTTTTCGATGCGCCCAATCCTGCACGACAGTGCTCAGTGTGGTGTTCTTTCAAGTGCTGCGGGCACCGCGTTAGCTGCCACGTTGACAAGCATTGAGCCGATTCGGCTTTCAGTGCAGCATCTTTAAACCCACACAACGTTATATAAACTATATATGATTGAGGCCACAGAGGGCACTGCCTCTGCCTCC
>JBILGP010000153.1:0-5142 GCA_044350985.1 Polaromonas sp.
CTTGCCCGTCACCGCCCTGGGCTTGCTGATGTGGCTGCTGCCCAAGGCCAAGCGGCGCCTGGAGCTCTCGCGAGCCAAACACCGGTCGCTGGCCGGGCACTCGCGCATGGCCAAGCGCGTGGCGTCGATGATTCCGGGCTATGCCTACAGCGAGGACGAATTCTTTGCCTCTGATGGCGCCTCGCCGACCTGGGTGGCGCGCCGACGCGCCGCCTTTGCACAGCTTTGCGCGCAATTTGCCAGCCGCTACCCCAAGTCGGCGGCCATGACGGCGCAGGCGCGCAGTGGCTTGCCCGACCTGCAGTTCACCGGCAGCTACCGGGTGCCCTACCAGTACAGCACCTATCTGCGCCAGCACCTGACCTTGGGCAGCTTTCTGAGCGCCTCTCACGATGTCTTTGTGCACGACCTTGATGGCAATGCGTTTTACGACCTGACCGGCTCTTACGGCGTCAACCTGCTGGGCTACGACTTCTACAAGCGCTGCATCGCCGAGGGCGCCGCTCTCGTGCAAGAGCTCGGCCCGGTTTTGGGCGCCTACCACCCCTGTGTGCTCGAAAACGTGAAATCGCTGCAACGCATCTCGGGCCTGGAGGAAGTGACCTTTCACATGTCGGGCACCGAAGCGGTGATGCAGGCCGTGCGGCTGGCGCGCTACCACACCGGCCGCTCGCACCTGGTGCGCTTTGCCGGCGCCTACCATGGCTGGTGGGAAGACGTGCAGCCCGGCCCTGGCAACCCGCTGCCGCCGCGCCAGACCTACACCCTGGCCGACATGAGCGAGCGCAGCTTGCAGGTGCTGCGCAGCCGGCGCGATATCGCCTGTGTGCTGATCAACC
The DNA here is from genome assembly GCA_044350985.1 of Polaromonas sp. Lineage (GTDB taxonomy): Bacteria > Pseudomonadota > Gammaproteobacteria > Burkholderiales > Burkholderiaceae_C > Polaromonas. The sequence continues at coordinate 840 of JBILGP010000153.1, forward strand.
CTCTGCAGGCGCTGCACCCCAACAGCAGCGCGCCGGGAGACTCCTCTTTGGTCGACAGCAGCCGCAAGGCGCATTTCGATCGCCAAGCCTACGCCCAGTGGCTGGCCCGGTTGCGCCAAGTCTGCAGCGAGCGCGGCATTGCGCTGATCTTCGACGAGGTCTTCGTGGGCTTTCGCCTCGCACCGGGCGGCGCGCAAGAGTATTTCGGCGTGCAGGCCGACATGGTGACCTATGGCAAAACGCTGGGCGGCGGCCTGCCGGTGGGCGTGGTGTGCGGCAAGAGCCGCTGGATGAAGCGCTTTCGCGAAGACCGGCCAGCCGACATCTGCTTTGCCCGCGGCACCTTCAACGCCCACCCCTATGTCATGGGCGCGATGCGTGCGTTCCTGGACCGGCTCGACTCGCCCGAGGTCGCAGCCCTGTACGACGGCCTGGATGCGCGCTGGAATGCCCGCGCGCAAAACCTGAACGCGCGGCTGGAGCAGGCTCAGCTTCCCGTGCGCGTGGAGGCGATGTCGACGATCTGGACCGTGACCTACACCGAGCCTTCGCGCTACAACTGGATGTTTCAGTTCTACTTGCGCGAGCAGGGTCTGGCGCTGAGCTGGGTGGGCAGCGGCCGGCTGATCTTCAGCCTGAACTATGACGATGAGCACTTCGAGGCCGTGGCGCAGAGGTTTGTGGCTGCCGCCACCGCGATGCGCGAAGCTGGTTGGTGGCATGGCGATCCGCAATTGAGCAACCGCTCCATCAAGCGCTCCATCTTCAGGGAAATGCTCGCCAGGCGCTGAGGGCTTTGAGCCCACCTGGGCTTCATGCGGCGGGTGGGCCTTGGTGGGCACCCGCCGCATGCCATCAATGGCGGGTGACGTGCTCCATCGGGTCGATGAGCTGGCCGCGCAGCAAATACCAGGGGGCTTTGTAGTACAGCGCGATGTCGTGGAAGGGATCGGTGATGATCTTGAAGGCCCAGGCCAAGCCAGTGACCAAATCCTTCCGCCACCACAACTGACCCACGCGAAACACCAGGCCCGCGACGCCCAACGCCAGCCAAGCCATCCCGACATCGTGCAGATAAGCGTGAAGGCCTACAGCCGGCTCGATCAGACCAAAGACCGAAGGCTCGAGCCAGAGTACACCAGGGATGAGGATCCAGGCGCCCATGAGCACGATTTTTCGGCGGATGTTGTAGCCGATTTTGATCTCTTCCTTGTAGGCGTCGGTGGCCTGATTGACCTCGTCGTAGCCGCGCGGCTCAAAAAAGAAGTGACCGGCCTGGCGGCTGACCATGGAGATGCACCAGGCCACAATTGCCGCCCAGGCCGGGTCGACGAAGAGCAGGCCGTAAGCGATCACAAAGCTGATGGCACTGAGCAAGTGCAGGCTTTGGTTGATGCGGCTGTGGTGGTAGTAACGGTGGTCGTCCCAACGCTGAACGGCCAATTCCTCGAAGATATGTCGCACGTCTGCTCCTGCAAAAAGGGGCCGCCTTTCGGCCTTGAGCGACTATGGTTGCGCACTTGCATGAAGCTCTCGTGACAGTGTGGCCCGATCGCCACGCAAGCCACCTTGCGACGCGCCGGTGGGACTTGCGCGGTGGTTTGTCACAGAACCGATACAAAAGCCTGTCACCATCGAGCCATGCAAAACCGAGTCGATCTTTCGGACGCCAGCTTTCATATTGAAGAGTTGCGCGGCGCCAGCCCCAACCTGCGCATCGCCGTGGTGACGGAGACCTATCCGCCCGAAATCAATGGCGTGGCGGTCACGCTGGCCAAAGTCGTGGAGGGTCTGCGCGAGCGCAACCACAGCTTGCAGCTGATTCGTCCGATCCAGCCTTTTTTCGACAAGCAGCGCAGCGCCGACGCCGACGAGATCCTCACTGCGGGACTGCCCATCCCGCGCTATCCTGGCCTGCGCATGGGCATGCCATCGAAAAAATTGCTGGTGCGGCATTGGTCGCTGCAGCGACCCGACATCGTGCACATTGCCACCGAGGGGCCACTGGGTTGGTCTGCGCTTAACGCAGCGCGCGCACTCAAGCTGCCGGTGAGCACCGACTTTCGGACCAATTTTCACGCCTACAGCGGCCACTACGGCGCGGGCTGGTTGCATCGGGCCATCTTGCGCTACCTGCGCAAGTTCCATAACGACGCCTCGTGCACCACGGTGCCGACGCAAGCGCTGGCCGGTGAACTGCAGTCCTGGGGCTTTGAGCGCTTGAGCGTGGTGGCGCGCGGCGTCGACACCGAGCGCTTCAGTCCTGTGCACCGCAGCGCCGACTTGCGCGCCGCCTGGGGTGTGGAGCCGGGCGATCCAGTGGCGCTGTACGTCGGTCGCCTGGCCTCGGAGAAGAACCTCGGGCTGCTGGCACGCTCCTATGCCGTGATGCGCCAAAGCGAGCCACGCATGCGCCTGGTCATTGTGGGCGACGGGCCCGAGCGGGCGTCGCTGGCTGCAGCCTGCCCGCAAGCGCACTTTGCGGGTATGCAAACCGGCGTCGAGCTCGCTCGCCATTACGCCTCGGCCGATCTCTTCGTGTTCCCGAGCCTGTCCGAGACCTTTGGCAACGTCACCATCGAAGCCATGGCCAGCGGCTTGCCGGTGCTGGCCTACGACCATGCGGCCGCCTCAGAGCTGCTGCGCGACGGCCAAGGCGGCGTGGCCATCGCCGTGGGCCAGGAAGAGCACTTCATGGCGCAGGCCGGTGCCCTGTGCAGTGACCCGGCGCGGCGCCTGCTGCTGAGCCAACAAGCTCGCCAGATCGCCCTGGGCCGCAGTTGGGAGAGCATCGTGACCCGTTTTGAAGCCCTGCTGCGCGGCACCGTCGCGGCTCACCTGTACGGCGGTATCAAGTCGCCTCAGCGGCCGGACGCCAGCGCATCAGCAGCCACAGCAACGCACTGATGGCCAGGCCAAAGCCCCACAGCAAGGCCGGCGCCGGCACGTCCAGGTGCACCAGGGCCGCGTAGAGGCTCAAGCCCAGCAAGACGCCCGAATTCTCATTGAAGCCTTGCACCGCGATCGATCGGCCAGCGGTCAACACCGAAGCGCCCCGATGCTGCAGCAGCGCGTTCAAGGGCACCACCATCCAGCCGCCCAGCGCGCCGGCCACCACCAGCACCGGCACGGCCAGCCAGACGCTGTGGCACAGGGCCAGCAGCGGCATCATCAGGCCCAGGGCCAAGCCCATGGGCAAGGTGGCCCGGGCACCCTGCAGCGTGACCCAGCGGCTGGCGGCGCAAGCGCCGATGACCACGCCCACCGCGATCGCCGCCTGCAGGTAAGCCGCCTGACTCAGGGGCAGGCCCAAAGCGAGCTGGGCCCAGCGCAACACCAAAAACTGCAGGCAGGCGCCCACACTCCAAAACAGGGCGGTGACGGCCAGCGACAAGCCGCCGAGCCGGTCTCGCCACAAGGTCCGGTTGTCGCGCCAGAAGGCTCGGCACAGGGCCACCGGATGGCTGCCACTGCGCGGGTAGACGGCAGTGCTGCGCGGCACGCCCAGATTGAGCAGGCCCGCGAGGATGTAGAGCCCGAGCAGCAACACCAGGGGCAGCCCCAGGTGGGCCAGGGCTGTGCCGGCCGTGGGCAGGCCCTGCCCCAAGCTCGTCGCGAGCACCGATTGCGTCAACCCCGCACTGACCAGCACCCCGCCGAGGACCACACCGAACAAGGCGGCGCTGACCACGCTGACCTCGATCCAGGCGTTGGCACGCACCAGCAGCTCAGGGGCCACCAACTCGGTCACCAAGCCGTATTTGGCCGGCGCATAGGCGGCCGCGCCCAGACCCACCAGCGCGTAGGCCAGCACCGGATTGATCCCCAACAGCAGCAGGGCCGCGCCCAGAAACTTGATCAGATTCATCCAGGCCATCAGCCTGGCCTTGGGCACGGCGTCGGCCAGGGGGCCAACGAAGGGCGCGAGCACGACGTAAAACGCAATGAACACCCACTTGAGCACAGGCGCCCACCAAGGGGCGAACTGCAGCGCGTCGAGCGCAGCGATCGTCAAGATGAGCAGGGCGTTGTCGGCCAAGGCCGACACAAATTGCGCACCGATCAACAGCATGAAACCTGACGGCATGGGCCTGTCAGTGTCGAAGCCGGACATGTCAAGGCCGTGACGCCAGGCGGCGCGCGCCCAGCGTTTGCCTGGCGCCACAGACACACACATGCCACCGAACTGACACGACTGCGTCACATCGCGTCGACACACTTCAGGGCATCGCGTAAACGAGCTCGCACCACACTCCAAGCCGCAATCGAAAAAAGGGGCGAAGAACATGGCACAACAAGGTTC
>JBILGP010000004.1:0-16136 GCA_044350985.1 Polaromonas sp.
TAGAGAGAAACAGGGGTGTCCGTGCGCGGCCGGACTGAGAAACACCCTCGCACCCGATCCAGGTCATGCTGGCGTGGGAAGTTTCAGCAGGCCCCTATCGCTTGCCCGCACCGTGCCCCTGTCTGCTCTGACCTCCACACAGATGGGCTCCACTTCACAGCACTTTGCCATACTGGGCGCCGGCCTCATGGGACGCCTGCTGGCGCTCGCCCTGGCTCAGCAGGGCCATCGGGTGCAGGTTTACGAGGCGGCTGCGGCCGATGCCATGGGCTCGGCCGCCCGGGCCGCAGCGGCCATGCTGGCGCCGCTGGCCGAATCGGCCGTCACCGAGCCGAGCGTGGTGGGCATGGGCCTTTACAGCCTGAGCCGGTGGCCGCAGCTGATCGAGACCTTGCATCAGCCGGTGTTCTTTCAGCAAAACGGCACGCTCATCGTTTGGCACAAGCCCGACGAATCCGAGGCCAACCGGCTGCATCGGCACCTGGAGCGCACCGCGGCCGAGCTGCCTGCGCTGGAGCGCGCGCAGCGGCTCGATGCGGCCGCGCTGACGCGCACCGAGCCAGCGCTGGCCGGACGCTTTGCCCAAGGCTTCTACCTGCCCGGCGAAGGGCAGCTCGACAACCGCGAGCTGCTGACGGCGCTGCTCGCACAGCTGCACAGCGCCGGCGTGAGCCTGCACTGGCACAGCCCGCGCAAGCCCGAGGACTTCGAGCCCGGCGCTGCGGGTCAGCCCGACTGGCTGATCGACTGCCGCGGGCTGGGCGCGCAAGCGGCTTGGCGGCAACTGCGCGGCGTGCGCGGCGAGGTCGCCCGGGTCTACGCGCCAGAGGTCACACTGCTGCGGCCGCTGCGGCTGCTGCATCCGCGCTATCCGCTTTACATTGCGCCCAAGCCGGACCATGTGTTTGTCATTGGTGCCACCGAAATCGAATCAGAAGACCGCTCGCCGGTCAGCGTGCGCTCGACCCTGGAGCTGCTCAGCGCCGCTTACTCAGTGCACAGCGGCTTTGCAGAAGGCCGCTTGCTGGAGATGAGCACCCAGCTGCGCCCCACCCTGCCCGACAACCTGCCGGCTCTGCGCTGGCTGGGCCGGCGCAGCCTGCAAGTCAATGGCCTGTACCGCCATGGCTTTTTGATCGCACCAGCCTTGCTCGACGCCACGCTCGAATTGCTCGGCTCCGGCCAAAGCGCCCTGGCCGATCGCCTAGGCCTGAGCGTGCAATCCGCGACCGCGGCGCCCCTGCCATGCAGATCCTGATCAACCGAATGCCTCACGAGCTGCCCGAGGGCTCTAGCCTGGAGGCGGCGCTGCAAGAGGCTGGCTTCAAGCCGCCGTTTGCCGTGGCCATCAACCTTCAGTTCGTGCCCAAAACCCGCTACGGCCTGACCGCCCTCAAGCCCGGCGATGAGGTCGAAGTGATATCGCCCATCACGGGCGGCTAGCCCCACACCTTGCAACCCATCATGCGCACCGACCCCTTGGTTCTTTACGGTCAAAGTTTCGACAGCCGCCTGCTGCTCGGGACCTCACGCTACCCCTCACCGAGCGTGATGCAAAGCGCCTTCAAACATGCCCAGCCGGCCATGGTCACAGCCTCGCTGCGTCGACAGACGGCCGCATCGGCCCAAACCAGCCATGGGTTTTGGCAACTGCTTAAGGAGGCGGGCATTCCGGTCTTGCCCAATACCGCCGGCTGCCACAGCGCGCAGGAGGCGATCACGACGGCGCAGATGGCCAGGGAGGTGTTTGAGACCGACTGGATCAAGCTCGAACTGATCGGCGACGACTACACGCTGCAGCCCGACACCCTCAATTTGGTGCAAGTGGCTGCCCAACTCATTGCCGACGGCTTCAAGGTGCTGCCCTATTGCACCGAAGACCTGGTGCTGTGCAAGCGCCTGGTCGATGCAGGATGTCAGGCCGTCATGCCCTGGGCCGCACCGATTGGGACCGGCAAGGGCCCGATCAACCCCTACGCCCTTCGGGTGTTGCGCGAGCGCCTGGAGGTTCCGATGATCATCGATGCTGGACTGGGCTTGCCCTCGCATGCCTGCCAAGTGATGGAATGGGGCTACGACGGCGTGCTGCTCAACACCGCCGTGGCGCTGGCCACCGACCCGGTGGCCATGGCCGGCGCGTTTGCACAGGCGGTACAGGCCGGCCGCAGTGCATTTTTAAGCGGTGCGATGAGCGAGCAAGAAGCCGCCCAGCCCAGCACCCCGGTACTCGGCACACCCTTTTGGCATCAAGGCTGACCATGATAGAGCTCAACCCCGCCGAATCGACCCGCAGCGTGGAGGCCATCTGCCAGGCCCATGCCGAACTGGCCCTGCCCGCCGGGCCCGTTCCGACGCTTGCCGAAGGCTCTGTGTATGCGATCGCGCGCCAGGCCTGCCTGCGCCTGGGCTTTATTGAGATTGACGCCGACTGCATCGCCTCGGCCTGGCAGCGCCAGAGCGAGCGCAACGGCCACTTCGATCCCCTGGCCTGGCCCAGCGAGCCGCAGGACTTTGGCCTGGCGCCCTGGCCTCGTCAAAACGCTTTTGCGCCATGCCCAAAGTCGCTGGGCTTGTACGCAGTGCTTCCCGATGCCCAATGGGTGGCGCGCATGGCCGAGGCGGGTGTGCCGACGCTGCAACTGCGCTTTAAAAGCGACGATCCCGCGGCTGTGGCGCGCGAGGTCAAGGCCGCGGTCAAGGCCGTTGAGGGCAGCGCCAGTCTGCTGTTCATCAACGACCACTGGAAGCTTGCCCTTGATGCGGGCGCTTACGGCGTGCACCTGGGCCAGGAAGACCTGCAGATCTTGAGCGAGGAGGACTTTGCAGTCCTGCGCCAAGCCGGTGTGCGTTTGGGCCTGAGCACCCATGGCTACGCCGAGATGCTGCGCGCCGATCGCTACAGTCCCAGCTACATCGCCCTGGGGGCGGTGTACCCCACCACGCTCAAGCGCATGGCCACTGCAGCGCAGGGCGCGGCCCGACTCAAGCTCTACGCCCGCTTGATGAAGGACACGCCCTTGGTGGCCATCGGTGGCATCGATGCCCAGCGCCTGCCCGAGGTCATGGCCAGCGGCGTCGGCTCGGCCGCCGTGGTGCGCGCCCTGGTGGCTGCATCCGATCCGCAGGCCAGCGCACGCGAGCTGACCGAGCAGATCGGGCAATACCTCAGCAACTGAGAGCCGCCTGGCGGTACACCAGCCGCTAACCCTGCAAGCGGGCACAGGGCGGCTGGGCGCACGATGGCTGCGCACGCCGGCACAAACACTTCGATCCACAGAGGCTGCGCGTGGGCACACCCAAAACGGTGCCCGTGCACCGCATTTGAGCGCGCATCTTCAGGACCGCACGCCCGGGGGCACCGGGCCGAGGCAGTCTTGCGATCGGAGCATCCCTTGTGCATGGCACGGTCTTTGCGAAAACTCCTGCGGATGCATCGACTGCACCCGGCTTGGCTCAAATCCATCAATCAAAACTGGAGTTCTTCATCATGATTCGCCGCGGTAACCTCAAAGTGCTCGCCCTCGCAGCAGCCACCACCTTCGCTGGTCTGTCCTTCATACCGGCCCATGCCCAATCGACCATCAAGGTCGGCATCCTGCACAGCCTGTCGGGCACCATGGCGATCTCAGAGACGGTGCTCAAGGACACCGTGCTGATGGCCATCGAAGAAATCAATGCCAAAGGCGGCGTATTGGGCAAGAAGCTCGAGCCCGTGGTGGTTGATCCAGCGTCGAACTGGCCGCTGTTTGCAGAAAGAGCCAAGCAACTGCTCACCCAAGACAAAGTCGCAGTGGTCTTTGGCTGCTGGACTTCCGTGAGCCGCAAGTCGGTGCTGCCGGTTTTTGAAGAGCTCAACGGCCTGCTGTTCTACCCCGTTCAATACGAGGGCGAGGAGCTGTCCAAGAACGTGTTCTACACGGGAGCTGCGCCCAACCAGCAGGCGATCCCGGCGGTGGAATACCTGATGAGCAAGGACGGCGGCGGGGCCAAGCGCTTCGTGCTGCTGGGCACCGACTATGTCTATCCACGCACGACCAACAAAATCCTGCGCGCCTTCCTCAAGAGCAAGGGCGTGAAGGACTCGGACATTGATGAGAAATACACCCCGTTTGGCCACAGCGACTACCAAACCATCGTGGCGGACATCAAGAAGTTCAGCCAGGGCGGCAAGACGGCTGTGATCTCGACCATCAACGGCGATTCGAACGTCCCCTTTTACAAGGAGCTGGGCAACGCTGGCCTGAAGGCCAAGGACGTGCCCGTGGTCGCCTTCTCGGTGGGCGAGGAAGAGTTGCGTGGCGTGGACACCAAGCCTCTGGTGGGGCACTTGGCCGCCTGGAACTATTTCATGAGCGTCAAGAGCCCGGCCAATGACGAGTTCACCAAAAAGTGGGCGGCCTACGCCAAGGCCAAGAACATCGCCGGCCACAAAGACAGGCCACTGACCAACGACCCGATGGAGGCCACCTACATCGGCATCAACATGTGGAAGCAGGCCGTTGAGAAGGCCAAGTCCACCGATGTCGACAAGGTCATCGCCGCCATGGCCGGTCAGACCTTCAGGGCGCCATCGGGCATCACCTCCAAGATGGACGAGAAGAACCACCACCTGCACAAGTCGGTGTTCATTGGCGAAATCAAAGCCGACGGCCAGTTCAATGTGGTCTGGAAGACTCCGGGCCCGGTCAAGGCGCGCCCCTGGTCACCCTTTATCGAGGGCAACGACAAGAAGAAGGACGAGCCTGCGAAGAAGTAAGTTCTTGCTGCAAGTCCGTCCGCACGGGCAGGCCCGTGCGCCCCGGGGCAGCAGACCCTGCTGCCCCGGTCCTGGCAGGCCCGTCAACGGACCTGCCAGGTTCTAACCCGCACGCTCGTACACCCGCCGTTTCATGCTCAGACGTCTGCTCAGACCCATTGCCACGCTGTTTGGCGGCCTGTGCCTTGCTGGCTCGGTACTCGCTTTGACCGAGCAGGAGGCGCTGGCCATCGCGGTGGGCGAATCGGATGCTCGAATTGAAGCCATCAACCAAGCGGTGGCCAACGCGGACGACAAAACCGTCAACTTTCTGCAGGCACTGGCCGATGACGCTGTCAGGGTCGCTGGCCAAAAGGTGATGATCGTGCGTGAGGGCAAAGCCAGCGATCCCGTCACGGGCGCAGCCTTGGCCCTGCCCGAAGGCGCCGAAGAGGTGGTGAGCAACAACCGCATGCGGTCAGAGATTGACACCGCACTGGCTTCACTCAGGCTGCTCTCGCCAGACCTCAAGGTCCGCAGGCAAGCCGTCAAGGCGCTGCAGGGCGAGGTCGACGCCAGCAAGCTGAACCTGCTTGAGAAGGCCTGGGCTGCCGAGGCCGATCCCGAGCTCAAAAACCAGCTTTTGCTGCTGCGCGCCAGCGTCATGCTGGGCAGTCTGGTGCAGAGCCAACGCCTTGAGGCCGCAGGCCAACTCGCCGCAAGCCGCAGCCCGGCCACCCGCACTGTGCTGATTGAGCGCCTGAAGATCGAGGACGATGCCCAGGTCAAGGCGACACTGCAGGCGGCTCTGAGCACCGTCGAAGCCTCCCTGGTCTGGGGTGAGCGGTGGGCAGTGGTGTTTTCCGGCCTCAGCCTGGGCTCGATCTTGCTGCTGGTGGCCCTGGGCCTGGCCATCACCTACGGTCTGATGGGCGTGATCAACATGGCCCATGGCGAGCTGATGATGATCGGCGCCTATGCCACCTTCGTCGCGCAAGGGGTGTTTCAAAAGTTCTTCCCCACTGCCTTTGAGTTTTACCTGTTGGCGGCCGTGCCAGTGGCCTTTTGCGCTGCCGCCGCCATGGGTGCGCTGCTTGAGCGGGGCGTGATTCGATTTCTTTACGGCCGGCCCCTGGAGACCTTGCTGGCCACCTGGGGGATCAGCCTGGTGCTGCAGCAGGCGGTGCGCAGTGTCTTTGGCGCTCAAAACGTGAGCGTGGAAAACCCCTCGTGGATGAGCGGCGGTGTGCAAGTCATGTCCAACCTGCAGCTGCCCTGGAACCGGGTCATCATCGTGGTCTTTGCCTTGGGCGTGCTCCTGGCCGTGGCGCTGCTCATCAGCCAAACCAGACTGGGGCTGTTTGTGCGCGGCGTGACACAAAACCGCTCCATGGCCGCCTGCATGGGCGTCAATACGGCGCGTACCGACACCTATGCCTTCGCGCTGGGGTCGGGCATTGCCGGCCTGGCCGGTTGCGCGCTGAGTCAGATCGGCAATGTCGGCCCCGATCTCGGGCAAGCCTACATCGTCGACGCCTTCATGGTGGTCGTGGTCGGCGGCGTGGGGCAACTGGCGGGCACCGTCTACGCTGCCCTGGGACTGGGCGTGCTCAACAAGTTTCTTGAGGGCTGGACCGGCGCCGTGTTGGCCAAGATCGCCGTTCTGGTGCTCATCATTGTGTTCATTCAAAAGCGACCGCAGGGCATCTTTGCCATGCGTGGGCGCAGCGCTGAGGCCTGACCATGACGAGCCAACCTGTCGGCCTTCCATCTGCGCAGCGGCTGCTCAGCCCAGGAGCTTGGGCGGCGTTCTTCATCGCCGTTGTGGTGGTTTGCGCGATTGCGCCCTTGCTCAATCTGGCGCTGCCACCGGAGAGCCCACTGCACATGAGCGACTATCTGGTGGGCCTGCTGGGCAAGATCATGTGCTATGCCATCTGCGCGCTGGCCATGGACCTGATCTGGGGCTACACCGGCATCCTGAGCCTGGGTCACGGTCTGTTTTTTGCGCTTGGCGGCTATGTGATGGGCATGTACCTGATGCGGCAAATCGGCCGAGACGGCAACTACAAGAGCGATCTGCCCGACTTCATGGTGTTTCTGGACTGGAAGGAGTTGCCCTGGCATTGGGCGCTGAGCGACAGCTTTGTCGCCACGCTGGTGCTGATCGTGGCCGTGCCGGGCTTGGTGGCCTTCATCTTTGGCTACTTCGCCTTTCGCTCGCGCATCAAGGGGGTGTACTTTTCTATCATCACGCAGGCGCTGACCTTCGCGCTGATGCTGCTGTTCTTTCGCAACGAGACGGGCTTGGGCGGCAACAACGGTTTTACCGATTTCAAACGCATCCTGGGCCTGCCACTGGCAACGCCCGAAATGCGCATGACCTTGTTTGTCCTGACCGGGCTGAGCTTGCTGGGCTTTTTCCTGATGGCGCGTTACCTGGTGTGCAGCAAGTTCGGGCGGGTGCTGCAAGCCATCCGTGATGCCGAAGGCCGGGTGATGTTCAGCGGCTACAACCCACTGGGCTACAAGCTCACGATCTGGGTGATCTCTGCCGTCATGTGCGCCGTGGCCGGCGCCTTGTACGTGCCGCAGGTGGGCATCATCAACCCGAGCGAGATGAGCCCCGCGCAATCGATCGAGATCGCCATCTGGGCTGCAGTGGGCGGTCGGGCCACATTGATCGGCCCGATCGTCGGGGCCTTTGCGGTCAACGGCGCCAAAAGCTGGCTGACCGTGGCGGCGCCCGAATTTTGGCTGTATTTCCTGGGCGCGCTCTTCATCGCCGTGACCCTGTTTCTGCCCGGCGGCATCATGGGCCTGCTGCGTGAGCCACGATCAGTGCTCAACGCATTTCAACGGCGCGGCAAGGGGCTCTGACATGACGCCAGAGTTGCAACAATCGGGAGCCGAGCGTCTGCTGCAATACCGCTCAGGCGCCGAGTTGGGGGAAACGGCCTCAGGCGGTCGGGATGCCGGTTTTTCAAGGCTGAGCAGCAGCAATGAGCTCGATGTGGCCCACGGTCGCATCCTCTACCTTGAAGACGTCAGCGTCAGCTTCGATGGTTTCAAGGCGATCAACAAGCTCAGTCTGGACATTGCCCCAGGTGAATTGCGCTGCATCATCGGACCCAATGGCGCGGGCAAGACGACGATGATGGACATCATCACCGGCAAGACGCGGCCCGATGAGGGCACGGTGTACTTTGGCAGCACGATTGACCTGCTGCGCCTGCGCGAGGCTGAGATCTCACAAATGGGCATCGGTCGCAAATTCCAAAAGCCGACCGTCTTTGAACAGCTCACCGTATTTGAAAACCTTGAGTTGGCACTCAAGACCCAAAAGACCGTCGCCGCCTCGATCTGGTGGCGCATGAACAGCGCTCAATCGGATCAGCTGGCCGAGGTGCTGCACGCCATTCATCTGTGCGAGCAGGTCAGCCGGCCGGCCGGCACACTCAGCCATGGACAAAAACAGTGGCTGGAAATTGGCATGCTGCTGATGCAAGACCCCAAGCTGCTGCTGCTCGACGAGCCGGTGGCGGGCATGACGGACGAAGAGACGGCGCGAACTGCCGAGCTGTTTCTCAGCCTCAAAGGCCAGCACACGCTGATGGTGGTCGAGCACGACATGGGCTTTATCAAGACCATCAGCGACATCGTCACCGTCCTGTGCGACGGCTCGGTGCTCGCGCAAGGCACACTCGAGCAGGTGCAGGCCGATGAGCGAGTGATCGAGGTCTACCTCGGCCGATGAGCAGCCCTCAAATTCCACCATTGCCCCATGCTTGAAGCCCAGCACATCCAGCAGTACTACGGCGGCTCGCACATCCTGCGCGACGTGAGTCTGAAGACCCAAGTGGGCCAGGTGACGGTGCTGCTCGGTCGCAACGGCGTGGGCAAAACCACCCTGCTCAAAAGTCTGATGGGGCTGATCCCGATCAAAGGCGGCTCCGTCACCTTCAACGGTTTGGACCTCAGCAGGGCCACACCCTACGAACGCGCCCGCGCAGGCATAGGCTATGTGCCCCAGGGCCGCGAAATCTTTGCCCGCCTGAGCGTCGAGGACAACCTGCGCATGGGCCTGGCCTACAAAAGCGCCAGTGAGCCGATACCGGACGAACTGTTCGAGCTGTTTCCGGTGCTGCGGCAAATGCTGGGCCGACGCGGTGGCGACCTCTCAGGTGGTCAGCAACAGCAGCTGGCCATTGCCAGGGCGCTTGCCGCGCGGCCCAATCTGCTCATTCTGGACGAGCCCACCGAGGGCATACAGCCGAGCATCATCAAGGACATTGGCCGTGTCATTCGCATGCTGGCCGACCGCGGCGACATGGCCATCTTGCTGGTCGAGCAATACTACGATTTCGCCGAGGAATTGGCCGACGACTACCTCGTGATGGAGCGCGGCCAGTTCATCGCCCAGGGTCTGGGCAGCCAGATGAAGCAAAACGGCGTGCGCAAACTGGTGTCTATCTAGGGCCCACCGGCCGCAACCACACCATGTCGATGGGGTTTATCTCGACTGCCTGGCACCGTGGCAGCGGCAGTGAGACGATGGCGCCCTTGCCTGAACCAAGCCCAAGATCGCCCTTGGACCCACCTGCCATGACCCCATCATCACCTCACGCACCACCTTTGAGCACCGCCGACCGGATGCGCGGCGCGCTGTGGGGCATGATGGTCGGCGACGGACTGGCCATGCCGGTGCATTGGTACTACCGGCTGTCTGATCTGCAGAGAGACTTTGGGGTGATTCGGGACTACCAAGCGCCCAAGGAGATCCACCCGAGTTCCATCATGTCTTTGTCGAGCACCTCCAGCGCGGGCAGAGGCACCCAGTCAGGCAGCGTGGTGGGCGAGGTGATCCTCAAGGGCAAGAAGCACCACTGGGGCCCCGCCAACCGGCATTACCACCAGGGCATGCACGCCGGCGAAAACACCCTCAACGCGCTGTGCGCCCGGCTTTTGGTGCGCTGCCTGTGCCGCCACAAGGCCTACGACCCCGCCCACTTCCTGGCCGACTACGTGGACTTCATGACCGCCGAGGGCAGTCACAACGACACCTACGCCGAGTCCTACCACCGCGACTTCTTTGCCAACTGGGCGCGCGGTGTGCCGGCGAGCCAGTGTGCCGGCGCCACCGGCCATGACACCGCGTCTATCGGCGGCCTGGTTGGCCTGGCCCCTGTCGTCTTGGCCATCGCCGCCCAAGGCGACGCGCAAGCAGCCGTTCAAGCCGGTTTACAGCAGCTGCGACTGACGCACCGGTCGCAGCCACTGGAAGCATTTGCGGCGGCCTATGGACGCTTGCTGGTGCAACTGGTTTTTGCGCCGCCGCCATCCCTGGGCCCCGTGCTGCAGACCCAGGCCGCAGGCCTGGGCAAAGGCTTGAGCGCCTTGCTGGGTCAGGCCCCCAACCACCAAGATGCGGCCACGCGGGTGGTGGGCGGTCTTTACAGCCCGGCCTGCTACATCGAAGACTCGTTTCCGAGCGTGCTGTATTTGGCGGCGCGCTACGCCCACGATTTTGAGGCGGCCCTGATTGCCAACACCAATGCCGGCGGCGACAACTGCCACCGCGGATCGGTGCTCGGGGCTTTGCTGGGCGCCTGGCTGGGATTTGAGGCCATCCCCCTGCGCTGGCGTCAAGGCCTGCTGGCAGCGCCTGCCCTCGCGCAAGAGGTAGAAGACTTCATCGACATTTTTGTGCCGGCTGCTTGAGACGGGCACCGGGGCTCAAGCCCCCAGCACCGACCCATGATTGAATGCGGCGCGCCCGAAGAAACAAAGGACCTAGCCCCTTGCGAAGCTAAGTCCTTGCTTTTTTTGGCTCCTCGACCTGGGCTCGAACCAGGGACCTACGGATTAACAGTCCGGCGCTCTACCGACTGAGCTATCGAGGAATGCAGCCCGACATTATAGCCGCAAAAATCAGTCGCCCCGAGAGCGCGAAGCCGCCCTATTCGACCTTGGCGCCCGAGCGCTTGACCATCTGCACCATGCGTTCAATATCCGCCTTGATCATGGTGTTCATCTGCTCGGGCGTGCCGCTCATGGGCACCATGCCCTGGTTGGTCATGTTTTTCTCAACGAAGTCACGGTCAGCCAAGATGCCGGCGACGGTGGCGTTGAGTTTCATCACCACATCACGCGGGGTGCCTGCCGGCGCGAAAAATGCATACCAGGCTCCCATGTCCATGTCCTTGAAGCCGGCCTCGGTCATGGTGGGCACCTGCGGCGCGGCAGGCACACGCTTGTCACCGCTGACGGCCAGCAGGCGCAACTTGCCCGAGTTGAGCTGGCCCATGATGGTGGGGAAAGCCGGGAAGGTAAACAAAATCTGTCCACCCATCACGTCGGCCGTCGCCGGCCCGGCCCCTTTGTAGGGCACATGCACCAGATCGACGCCGGCGATTTTCTTAAACATCTCGCCCATGATGTGCGGCTGACTGCCTGCGCCAAACGAACCATAGCCCAGGCTCTTTTGCGTCTTGATGTAGGCCACCAATTCGTTGAGATCCTTGGCCGGCACGCTGGCGTTAATGGCCAGGGCAAGCGCCACATAGGTCACCGGCGCCACCGGGACCAGATCGCGCTGCATGTTGTAGGGCAAAGTCGGATACAGGGCCGGATTGCCCACAAAAGTGGCATCGTTGGTAAACAACAGGGTGTGCCCGTCGGCAGCCGACTTGGCCACCACATCCACCCCGATGGCCGTGTTGCCACCCGCCCGGTTTTCCACCACCACCGGCTGACCCAACACCTCAGACAAGCGCTGCCCCATGCGCCGCCCGACGATGTCAGTGGTGCCACCAGGTGCATACGGAATGATGATGCGGATGGGCTTGGTCGGAAAAGCCTGAGCACCCGACTTGAACGGGATGAAGGCAGCCAGAGCCGCCAGGGACAGCAGCGCCAATGCTCTGCGATGGATCATGGTGAGTTCCTCCTCAAGAAAAGTGACAACGCGCAATCAAGCAAACCCCTTCAGGGGGCGAACCCGCAGCCCGCAAACCGGCCCAGGCTTGAGCTCGGAGATGCTAGCAGTCTGGGTCCACGCGCCATACCGGTGTTTACGTGCACAAAGGTCTGAGCCGCCTGCCTCGGCGTTCAGGCTTCGATGCGGGCGGTCTGTATCACCTTGCGCCAGCGCTCGATCTCCGTCTGGATTTGCTGCATCAGTTGGGCCGGCTGGTTGGCGATCGCGTTAAAGCCAAGCTCGACGAGTTGTTCACGCGCACCGGGCGCCGTCACGATGCTGACCACCTCCTTGTGCAAAAAGCTGATGATGGCCGCAGGCGTGCCGGCCGGCGCCATCAGCGACTGCCAGGTCGACGACTCCTGGTCATTGAAGCCCGACTCCGCCATGGTGGGTATTTGCGGCGACGAAGCAAAGCGCTGGGCGCTGGTCACGGCCAGCGCCCGCAGCATGCCCGAGCGCACCAGTTGATTGACCGCCGGCAGCGTGGTGCAGCCGATCGCGATCTCACCGCTGACCACCGACTGAACTGCAGGTCCAGCACCCTTGAAGGGAATGTGGGTCATGTCCAGGCCGTGGCTGATTTTGAGCTGCTCGACCGACAGATGGGCCACCGTCCCGGAGCCCGCCGAGACATAGCTGAACTTGCCGGGCTGCGAGCGCACCAGGTCAATGAGTTGGCGCATCGACTGGGCCTTGACCGAAGGATGAACAAAAAACACGTGCGGGCTCTCGCCGACCATGGAGATCGGCGCAAAGTCCTTCAGCGGATCGTAGGGAACCGACTTGTAGAGGCTGGGGTTGACCACATAGGTCGACGAGGCCATGAGCAAGGTCAGACCGTTGGCCGGGGCCTTGGCCGCAGCGCCCATGCCAATGTTGCCGCCCGCACCGGCCATGTTTTCCACCACAAACGACTTGCCGGTTCTTTCGGTCAGGCGCTGCGCCAACCATCGGCCCATGATGTCACTCGGCCCGGCAGGGGCGAAGCCCACAATGATTTTCACCGGCCGATCGGGATAGCTTTGGGCCCAGGCTTGGGTCCCGAGCGTGGTGCCGCCGGCCAGGGCCAGCCATTGACGACGAGATATGAAGGCATCTTGCATGGCAATCTCCTTGGGTAGAGGGTCGAAGAATGGGTTGATCAGGGGATCATCAGGCTTGCGGCGCGCACATCGGTGATAAAGCTGTGCGCCGGCGCATGTGCAATGAACAAAGGCAGGTTGGCCAATTCTGCGGCGGCCTGGGGCGTGACGCCGCAGGCCCAGAACACTTCGACGAGTTCCTTGGGCTTTTCGGGAACCGGCCCGCCAAAGAGGGGGTTGGCCAGATCGGCACCGATCGCACCCGGATCGCCGATGTGCAGCGGAGCGCCGTGGTTGAGAACAAAACGGGCGCTGATCTGGCTGGCCAGTTCGGCCTGCACCGGGGTCAGCCAGCGCATCGTGACGATGAGCGGCCCCTGGAATGGGCCAACCGCCACGGTGGGCAACTGGCTGCGAATCACCCATCGGTGCTGGCCCGTTGCAATGCCAGCTTGCTCAAACGCCTCGTCAAAGGTGATGCCCGAGCCAATCAAAAAGCTGACGAGATCGGCTTGCCAATACTCGGTGGCGTCATGGCAATCGGGCAGCCGCTGTCCGTCTCGCCAGAGCGCGTAGCGGGCGCAATCGGTCCGCAGGTCGGCGCCGGGCGCCAGCCGTTTGGGCTCGGTATGGCCCGGCGCAGTCACTTCCAGCACCGGGCAGGCTCTGGCGTTGCGCTTGCAATACTCAAGAAAGTCGCTGGCGTGCGACTGCGGCAAGATGGCCAGATTGCACTGCAGGTACCCCAGCGCCAGACCACGGCTGGTGCCGGTGATGGCGCCTTTGGCGATCAGGCCGCGCAAGCGCCGGGGCTCGTGGGCCTGCGGATCGGGCTCGAGTTCGGGCAGATGGCTCAGATCCATGGTGCCCGCTCAATCCAGGCGCACTTCGCACTCGTAGAGCTGCGCGTGACCGCTGCGGTCCGAGGTGAACAGCACCCACTGCCCGTCCGGTGAAAAGCGAGGGTGCGGATGGGTGTGCTGCGGCGCGTAGACCTCCACCGGGCCGTCGTTGTACGGGAAGGGATGGGCCCAATGCGCACCGACCGAGCTGGCTTGCGACAGGCACAGCAAACGCGCCTGGCCACCGGCCTGGCGCGCGCTGAACAGATGCAGGCCCCGATCGGGGAAGTTGGTGTCGCACACAAACATCTGGCCGCTGTCGTCGGGATAGGCGTGCCAGGCCGGGAAGTCGGTGATGGAGCGCACAGCGCGGGTGCGAACATTGACGGCCTTCATGCCGTGGGGCCAATCGACAAACGCCACCTCGAAGGAGCCGGCAATCCAGCTCTCATGGGTGATCCACTGCTGGTCGTGCGTGCGCTGGTGCAGCCGCTCATTGAGCCGGCCATCGACTGAGGCGATCCACAAGCGGTCGGTCATCGGCCCGGCATAGAAAATCAGCTCGGGGTCATCAGGGCAAAACTGCGGATGACCGATGCTCGAATTGTCCAGCGTGATGTGGCTGCGGCCGTTCTTCAGGTCGATGAACAGCATGCGCGAGCGAGCCTGCTGGCGCAGGGGTATCGCCCACCATCGGTCGTCGTGCGACACAGTGGTCGTGCCCATCGCCGCACCGACCATACCGGGCAATTGGTTGGGCTGCTGCTCGAAGGCGTAGAGCAAGTCCTCCTGCAAGGTCTGAAGGTGCAGCCGAAAGGCGCCGCGCCTCGTCGTAAAGAGCAGGTGCTGACCATCCCGAGTGGGATGCAAAGACCAGGCGATCAAATCCTCGTGGTCGGTCAGCTGCAGCAACTGCCCACTGTGCCGAAGCTGCGCGTAAATCTGTGGCTGTCCCGTTCGGTGCGAGACAAAAAAGAGATAACGCATGTCCCGGTCATAGGCCGGCACGAAAAAGAAGGGGTGGTGGTGGATGCAAGGCGCTGACGTGACCTGTCGCAGCCGCGCGCCCGTCACCGGGTCGACCTGCCAGCGCGACTCGTCGGCGTGCAACTGACCCTTGCCCACGGGCTTACTCCGGCTTGAAGCCGGCCGCACGCAGCAGTTCGGCGTTCTGCGCCACGTCGCTGGCGATGAAGCGGGTGAACTGATCCACGCTTTCCGTGATGCCATCGACGCCCAGCGCAGAAAACGCATTGCTGCGCACCAACTCATTGACCGCTTCGTTGACGGCCGCGTTGAGCAACTGAACTCGCTCGGCCGGCGTGCCCAGCGGTGCCCAAATGCCGTACCAACTGGTGTAGACCAAGCCCGGGAAACCGCTTTCCTGCGCGGTGGGCACATCCGGCGCGATGGCACTGCGCTTGGCCGATGTGGTCACCACCGCCTTGACCTTGCCCGTCTTGGCCATAGGCAGCAAAGCGATGATCGAATCCATCAGAATTTGCGAATGCCCCCCCGCCACATCGACCAGGGCTGGAGCGGTGCCCTTGTAAGGCACCATGGTGAGCTTGAGGTTGGACTTTTGCGCCAGCAGCAAGGTCGCCAGATGGCTGGGCGCGCCCATGGCCGGCAGCGCAGCGGTCCACTTGCTCGGGTTACTGCGCGCAGACTGCACCACTTCCGACAGCTTTTGCTCGGGCAGGCTCGGCGAGATGACCAGCAGCAGCGGCGCCTCGCCCACGCGAGCCACCGGCGCGAAATCGGTCACCGGGTCGTAGGGCGGTTTGGCCATCACCTGTTTGGCCAGCACATGGGTGGCACCCGAAAACAACAGCGTGTAGCCATCGGCCGGCGCCGTCTGCACCGACTTGCCGCCGACCGTGCCATTGGCCCCCGCTCGGTTTTCCACCACCACCGAGACGCCCAGGCGCGTCTGCATCTGCCGCGCCACCAGGCGTGCAGCGGTGTCCACGCCGCCGCCAGGCGCAAAAGGCACGATCATGCGAATGGGCTGGTCGGGAAAGCGGGCCGCCTGCGCCGTGGCCAAGCCCGGAGCAGCCAGGGCCATCGCCGTTGCCAGGGCCAGAAATTGACGGGTGTTCATGAAGCGGTCTCCTCTTAAGTGATGTCAAGGGTGGTGGGGCAGCTCACAAGTGCTGCTCTTCGATCGATGCAATCGTCGGCTCCAGCGCGTCGAGCACGGCGTCGGCCGCGCGCGCATCAAGGCCATGGCCGCCCTGTGCCAGCGCCTGCAAGAGTCGAAGCACGCCGCTGCCCTGCTGCGGCTGCGCAAAGCCGGCAATCCATTGCCCGACCGGTGCCTGCCCGGCGTGGCGATCGCCAAGGTAGTCGAGCACCATCGCATCGAGCTCGCCGACCTCGATGGCCGTATCAAAGCCGCACAGGCAACCGGCCATGACCGAAAGGCCGCGCCGGCTGATGCGCATCCAGCGGCCGCACATCAGCAAAGCGCGGGCCTGGACCTGGGCCGGGGC
>JBILGP010000155.1:0-5123 GCA_044350985.1 Polaromonas sp.
GGGGGGCCGAATTGGCCCGTCAGCTCGCCCAGCGCACCGGCCTGCAACTATGGACGCTGTCGTGCCACGGCGACGCGAGCCTGCGCGCCACTCAGATTCGTGCCGAGGGCAGCGCCATGGTCTTCGAACTGCACGAGGGCGGGCGCATGGCCAGCCTGCGCATTCCGGCCAGCGGCTCCTACAACGTCAGCAATGTGCTCGGTGTGGTGGGCGCGCTGCGCAGTCTGGGCTTGAGCTTGGATGAGGCGCTGGCCGCCTGCACCGCCATTGCGCCCGTGCCCGGCCGGATGGAGTCGTTTGGTGGCTCGGGCCAGCCTTTGGCGGTGGTCGACTACGCCCACACGCCCGATGCGCTGGAGCAGGCCTTGCTGGCCTTGCAGCCGGTGGCCGCTGCGCGCGGTGGGCAGCTGTGGGTGGTGTTTGGATGCGGCGGCGATCGCGACCGGCTCAAGCGGCCCTTGATGGCGGCAGCCGCTCAGCGCAGCGCCGATCGGCTGGTGCTCACCAGTGACAACCCGCGCACCGAGTCCGCGCAAGCCATCGTGCAGGAAATGCTCACCGGTTTGACCTCGCCCTCGAGCGTCCTGATTGAGACCGATCGTGCGCAGGCCATCGCACAGGCCTTGCAGCAGGCGCGTGATGCCGACGTGGTGCTGGTCGCTGGCAAGGGCCACGAGGACCACCAGGAGCTCGGTGGCCAGCGCCTGCCTTTTTCGGATCGCCAGCAGGTGCAGCGGGCGCTTGAGGCGCGGCAATGCGCCAAGGCAGGCCCACCATGATGTCGCTGGCCCAGGCCCACGCCCTGTTGCCCGGCTCGCTGCTGCTTGGCGACGGCCAGCTGCGCATTGCGCGGGTGCACACCGACACCCGCAGCCTGCAAGCGGGCGATCTGTTTGTGGCGCTGCGCGGCGAGCGTTTCGATGCGCACGATTTTTTACCGCAGGCCCGGGCGGCCGGCGCAGTCGCCGCGCTGGCCGAGCAGGGCTTGCAGGCCGCAGGCTTGCCGGGGCTGCAGGTGGCCGACAGCCGCGCGGCGCTGGGCGCGTTGGCGGCCGGTTGGCGTGCCCAACTGCGCGGCCCGCTCATTGCGGTGACCGGCAGCAACGGCAAGACCACGGTCACGCAGATGGTGGCGTCCATCTTGCGCGTGCATGCGGGTGCGGCGTCGCTGGCCACGCAAGGCAACTTCAACAACGACATTGGCGTGCCCCTGACGCTGCTGCGCCTGCGGCCCGAGCACCGAATCGCCGTGCTCGAGTTGGGCATGAACCACCCGGGGGAGATCGCGCAGTTGGCGCAGATCGCTCAGCCGACGGTGGCGCTGGTCAACAACGCGCAGCGCGAGCACCTGGAGTTCATGGCCTCGGTCGAAGCGGTGGCGCGCGAAAACGGCTCGGTCATCGATGCCTTGCCCGCGGGCGGGACCGCGGTGTTTCCGGCTGACGATGCCTACACCGCGCTGTGGCGCGAAAGGGCCGGTGCGCGGCCGGTGCTCACGTTTGCACTGCAGGGTGCGGCCGACCTCACCGCTTTGGCGCGCGCCCAGGCCGGGCGCTGGCAGGTCAGCGCCCACACGCCGCTTGGGCCGTTCGATTTCACGCTGCAAGTCGCTGGCCTGCACAACGTCAAGAATGCCCTGGCCGCTGCTGCCTGCGCCTTGGCAGCCGGGGTGCCGCTGCAAGCCATTGCGCAGGGCCTGTCGGCCTTCGAGCCGGTGGCTGGCCGTTCACGCAGCATGGTGCTGCAGCGGCCCGATCGCGCGCCCTTGAGCCTGGTCGACGACAGCTACAACGCCAACCCCGATTCGGTGCGCGCTGCCATTGAGGTGCTCCATGGCCTGCCCGGGCCGCGCTTGCTGGTGCTCGGTGACATGGGCGAGGTGGGCGATCAGGGCGCGGCCCTGCACGCCGAGGTCGGTCAGCAGGTGGCCCAGCGGGGCATTGAGCAGCTTTGGTGCTGCGGCGAGCTGATGCGCCATGCGGCGCGGGCCTGTCCCGGCGCGCGCCATTTCGAGACGGTCGAGGACCTGTTGGCGCAGCTGCCGCAGGCGCTGACCGCAGCGTCCAGCGTGCTGGTCAAGGGCTCGCGCTTCATGCGCATGGAGCGGGTGGTGCGAGCGGCTCAGGCGATTTGCCAGCAGCCGGCCAAGGAGCACGCATGCTGATGTGGCTGGCCCAGTGGCTGCAGGGCTTGTCGCCCGAGCTGAGCTTTTTCAGGGTGTTTCAGTACCTGACCTTCCGCGCCGTGATGGCCGCCATGACCGCCTTGCTCATCGGTCTGATCGCCGGGCCTTGGGTGATCCGCCGCCTGACGGCCCTCAAGATCGGCCAGCCGGTGCGTGACTATGCGATGCAGACCCATCTGGTCAAGAGCGGCACGCCCACCATGGGCGGGGTGCTGATCTTGCTGTCCATTGCGGTGGCGACCTTGCTCTGGTTTGACCTGTCCAACCGCTTTGTCTGGATCGTGCTGATCGTGACCTTGGGCTTTGGTGCGATCGGCTGGGCCGACGACTGGCGCAAGGTGGTGCGCAAGGACCCAGAGGGCATGCCTTCTGGTGAAAAATTCCTCTGGCAGTCGCTCATCGGTCTGTTGGCAGCGGTCTATCTGGTCTTTAGCATTTCCGAGAGCTCCAACGCCCGGGTGATCGAGCTGTTCCTGAGCTGGGTGCGCTCCGGTTTTGATGTGGACCTGCCGCCCAAGGCCGGTCTGATGCTGCCCTTCTTCAAGGAGGTCAGCTACCCGCTGGGCGTGTTCGGTTTTGTCATCCTGACTTACTTGGTCATTGTCGGCTCGAGCAATGCGGTCAACCTCACCGACGGCCTGGACGGCCTGGCCATCATGCCGGTGGTGATGGTCGGCTCGGCCCTGGGGGTGTTTGCCTATGTGACGGGCAGCTCGATTTATTCGCGCTACCTCTTCATGCCCTACATCCCGGGCTCGGGCGAACTGCTCATCTTCTGCGCCGCCATGGCCGGCGCCGGCCTGGCCTTCTTGTGGTTCAACACCCACCCGGCGCAAGTGTTCATGGGCGATGTCGGTGCCCTGGCCCTGGGCGCTGCGCTGGGCACCATCGCCATCATCGTGCGCCAGGAAATCGTGCTGGCCATCATGGGCGGAATTTTTGTGGTCGAGGCCTTGTCGGTCATGGCCCAGGTGATCTATTTCAAGTACACCAAGAAAAGGTATGGCCAGGGCCGGCGCATTCTCAAAATGGCGCCGCTGCACCATCACTTTGAAAAGAGCGGTTGGAAAGAAACGCAGGTGGTGGTGCGCTTTTGGATCATCACCATGCTGCTGTGTCTGGTGGGCCTGTCGACGTTGAAGCTGCGATGAACACACTGCAAGGCAAGCGCGTGCTGGTGCTGGGTCTGGGCCTGTCGGGTCTGGCTTTGGCGCGCTGGTGCCATCGTTGGGGTGCCGAGGTGACCGTGGCCGACACACGCCAGGCACCGCCGCAGCTCGAGCGCTTGCGCCAGCACTGCCCGCAAGCTCGGTTTGTGGCGGGCCCCTTGAGCGCCGCGCTGGTCGCAGGCCAGCAGGCGGTGTTCAAAAGCCCGGGCTTGTCGCCGGCTGAAACCGCCGCAGTGGTCGATGCAGCGCGCGCCATGGGCCTGCATGTGGGCAATGAGCTGAGCCTGTTTGCCCGGGCATTGACCGATTTGGCCCAGCCGCAGGCCGGCGCCAACGCTGATGCCAGCGCCGATGTCGATGCAGGTGCCGATGCAGGTGCCGATGCAGGTCCCGATGAAGTTGCAGATGCCGGCGCTCAGGCCGCCGATGCGCCGACGTCAACGTCAACGCCAGTACCTTATCGGCCCGTGGTGCTGGCGGTCACCGGCACCAACGGCAAGACCACGGTCACGGCCTTGACCGGGCAGTTGGTCGAACGCGCGGGCAAGACGGTTGCGGTGGCCGGCAACATCGGCCCGACGCTGCTCGATACCTTGGGGCAGGCGCTTGACAGCCAAAGCCTGCCCGAGGTCTGGGTGCTGGAGCTGTCGAGCTTTCAACTCGAGGGCATCGAGGGCTTCGAGCCCACTGCGGCGACCGTGCTCAACCTGACGCAGGACCATCTGGACTGGCACGGCTCGATGCAGGCCTACGCCCAGGCCAAGGCCCGCATTTATGGCCAGCAGTCCCTGATGCTGCTCAATCGCGACGATCCGCTGGTCATGGCCCAGCTGCCCGCTGCCGTGACCGTCAAAGGGCGGGCGCCGCAGGTGCGCGCCCATCAGACTTTCGGTGCCGATCTGCCCCAGCGGGCCGGCGATTGGGGCCTTGAAGGTGTCTCCGGCATGACCTGGCTGGTGCGCGCCGCCGAGGCCGACGAGACCCTCAAGCGGCGCAAGGGCGAGCAGGAGGAGCCTGTGCACATCCAGCGCCTGATGCCCGCCGAGGCTCTGCTGATCCGTGGCCGCCACAACGCCTGCAATGCCTTGGCCGCTTTGGCTTTGGCCACAGCCGCAGGCTGCGCGCTCGCACCGATGCTCCATGGGCTGCGCCAATACCGGGGCGAGCCGCACCGGGTCGAGCCGGTTGGCGTGATCGCAGGCGTTGAGTTTTTTGATGACAGCAAGGGCACCAATGTCGGCGCCACCGTCGCGGCCCTCAAGGGGCTGGGCGCCGAGCGCCGGGTGCTGGTCATCCTGGGCGGGCAGGGCAAGGGGCAGGATTTCACGCCGCTGGCCGCGCCCGTGGCCTACTGTGCGCGCGCCGTGCTGCTGATCGGCCGCGACGCGCCGCTGCTGCGCCAGGCTTTGCAGGCCACTGGCGTGGATTTGCACGATGCCCCTGATCTGCCCCGAGCCGTGCAAATGGCCTTGGGCCTGGCCCAGCCCGGTGACGCCGTGTTGCTCTCGCCGGCCTGCGCCAGCTTTGACATGTTTCGCGACTATGGGCACCGCGCCGAGGTGTTTCGGCAGGCGGTGGTGGAGTTGGCGCAGGAGCAGGGGGTGATGCTATGAGCGCGCTTGGCTTCGGTCGTCTCAAGCAATTCTTGGGCGGGCTGTCAGCCGCACCGGCGGCCGCCTTGCCGGTGCGCACCGGCATGCCCGGCCGGGTGCTTGGGCCGTCGATGCCGGTGCGCTTGCTCGGCTTTGATCAGGCCCTGGTCTTCGTGG
>JBILGP010000154.1:0-5123 GCA_044350985.1 Polaromonas sp.
CCAGCTTGGTCTTTTCGATCACATACCAGGTAAACAGGCACAGCACGATGGAGACCACCACCACCCAGGCGCGGTACTTGGGCAGCATCATGAAGCCCACATCGTAGGCCCCCCGAAACACCGCAGGCAGCTCATAGGGCATGCCCGAAGAGCCGTAAAACTCGCGAAACACACCCTCGAGCAAGAGGGCCAGACCAAATGTGAGCAGCAGACCGTAGAGATGGTCGAGCTGATGCAGCCAGCGCAGCATGGTCTTTTCGATCAGCACCCCGATCAGCCCGACGCCCAGAGGCGCCAGGATGAGGGCATACCAGTAATTCAAACCGGCATAGTTGAGCAACATCCAGGCGAAAAACGCGCCGGCCATGTAGAGCGCGCCGTGCGCGAAGTTGACGATATTGAGCATGCCGAAGATGACGGCCAGCCCCAGCGACAAGATCGCATAGAACGAGCCGTTGACCAGGCCCAGCAGCAGCTGGCCGAGCAAGGCCGCGGTCGGTATGCCAAATATTTCAGTCATGGTGTTGCAATCAGGAAGGACGGACCGCGCACGGTCCGTCCGGTCGACACAGAACTGCCCGAATCAGGCCGCCTGCGTCACTTCTTCACAGCAGCGCAGCGGCTTTGCGCCAGGGGCAAGAAAGCGTCCGATCCCTTGATCGTGCCCTTGAGGTTGAAGTAATCCCAAGCGCCCTTGGACTCCGAGGGCTTCTTGACCTGGAACAGGTACATGTCGTGCACCATGCGGCCGTCCGGACGCAGCACGCCGCCCTTGGCAAACATGTCGTTGATGGGCATCTCGCGCATCTTGGCCATCACCGCTGCGGTGTCGTCGGTGCCAGCGGCCTGGATGGCCTTGAGGTAGTGCATGGTGGCCGAGTAGACCGAGGCGTGGTTGGAGTTGGGCTTGCGGCCGTTCATGACCTTGCTGTACTTGTCAGCCCAGGCGCGCGTTTCGGCGTTGAGGTCCCAGTACCAGCCTTCGGTCAGGTACAGGCCCTGGGCGGTGTTCAGGCCCAAGGCGTGCACATCGGTCACCAGCATCAGCAAGGCGGCCAGGTTTTGGTTCTTGGTCAGACCGAACTCGGCAGCTGCCTTGATGCTGTTGACGGTGTCGCCGCCGGCATTGGCCAGGCCCACCACTTTGGCGCGCGAAGACTGCGCTTGCAGCAAGAAGGAAGAAAAGTCGCCGGTTGCCAAGGGGTGACGCACCGCGCCGGCCACCCGGCCGCCTGCGGCCCGGACCACATCGCCGGTGTCTTTCTCGAGCGAGTGACCGAAAGCGTAGTCAGCGGTCAGGAAGAACCAGCTGTCGCCGCCGTCCTTGACGATGGCCTTGCCCACCACGTTGCTCAGCGCAATCGTGTCCATCAGGTAGTGGATGCCGGTGGCCGGGGCGCAGTCTTCATTGGTCAGGCGCGACGTGGCGGCGCCGGTGACGATGGTGATCTTGTTCTTTTCCCGGCCCAGCGCCTGCACCGTCAGGGCCACGGCGGAGTTGAGGTTTTCCACCGTCATGTCCACGCCGTCGCGATCGAACCACTGCTGGGTGATGTTCTTGGCCACGTCAGGCTTGTTCTGGTGATCGGCGCTGACCACCTCGATGTTGCGACCAAAAATCCGGCCGCCGAAATCTTGCACCGCCAGACGGGCAGCGGCCACAGCACCCGGGCCGCCGTAGTCGGCGTACAGGCCCGACATATCGGACAGGACACCGATCTTGACCACGTCGCCTGAGAGCTTGCCCTGCTGGGCCTGGGTGATCGGGACGCCGAAGGCCAGAGCGGCGGCAATGGCAACAGACAACAACTTGCGTTTCATGGAGGTCTCCTCTTGGTGGTTGGGCATCAGACGCCCAGGTACTCGTTCAGCATTTCGGTTTTGCTGGCGAGCTCGTGCTTGGCAACGGTGGCCACGATGTGGCCGTGTTCAATGACGTAATGGCGGTCGGCCAGGGGCGCGGCAAAGCGGAAGTTCTGCTCGACCAAAATGATGGTCAAGCCCTTTTCTTTGAGCGTGCGAATCACCCGGCCCAGGGTCTGCACGATCACCGGGGCCAGCCCTTCGGTGATCTCGTCGAGCAGCAAGATGCGCGCGCCCGAGCGCAGGATGCGCGCCATGGCCAACATCTGCTGCTCGCCACCGGACAGGCGGGTGCCCTGGCTGTTGCGCCTCTCCTTGAGATTGGGAAACATGGTGTAGATCTCATCGATCGACATGCCCCCTTCGCCAACCTTGGGCGGCAGCATCAGGTTTTCTTCGCAGCTGAGCGAGGAAAAAATGCCGCGCTCCTCGGGGCAGTAGCCCAGCCCCAAGCGGGCAATCGCATTGGTGGGCATGCCGATGGTCTGCACGCCGGCGATCTCGATGGAGCCGGTGCGCCGGCCGGTCAGGCCCAAGATGGCCTTGAGCGTGGTGGTGCGGCCCGCGCCGTTGCGCCCGAGCAGGGTGACCAGTTCACCCTCGTGCACTTCAAAATCGATGCCGTGCAATATGTGCGACTCGCCATACCAGGCGTCAACACCCGAGACCTTGAGCAGCGGCGCGCTCATGATGCGGCCTCCTCGACCGTGCCGACATAGGCCTCGAGCACACGCGGATCTTTCGAGACCTGCGCGTAAGGGCCCTCGGCCAGCACGCTGCCGCGGGCCAGCACCGTGATGGTGTCTGACAAATTGGCCACCACGTTCATGTTGTGCTCGACCATCAGCACCGTGCGCTGGGCCGCAACCCGGCGTATCAGTTCGACCACACGGCCCACGTCTTCATGGCCCATGCCCTGCGTGGGCTCATCGAGCAGCATGAGTTCAGGATCGAGGGCCAGCGTGGTCGCAATTTCGAGCGCCCGTTTGCGCCCATAGGGCAACTCCACGGTCTGCGTTTGTGCAAATTCGGCCAGATCCACCTGCTCGAGCAAGGCCATGGCCTGGTCGTTGAGGCTGTAAAGACTCGACTCGGGCTTCCAGAAATGAAAACTGGTGCCCAGCTTGCGCTGCAGGCCGATGCGCACGTTCTCGAGCACGCTCAGGTGCGGGAACACGGCCGAGATCTGGAACGAGCGGACCATGCCGGCACGCGCCACTTCGGCCGCACGCGCCTGGGTGATGTCCTGGCCTTTGTAAAAAATCTGCCCGGAAGTGACGGCCAGAAACTTGGTGAGCAGGTTGAACACCGTCGTCTTGCCCGCACCGTTGGGCCCAATGAGCGCATGAATGGAGCCGCGCTTGACCTGGATATTGACCCGATCGACCGCCACAAAGCCCTTGAACTCACGGGTCAGATCGCGCGTTTGCAGTATGTAATCGTTGCTCATGCATAGAGGTCGACCGATTGACGCCGCGCGAGCGACAAAAAGGGTGGACCGGGTCTCCGTGATGGGTCTGCTGACACGCTTGCCGCCTTCGATTCAGACACGGGGGTCTGGCGGCGGCAGGAGCGCGATTCTAAGGCGGCAAGCGCTTGGGTGCTTTGTCCCCTCAGTTTTGTCGGGCGTTGGGTGCGGCGCGGGCGTCAGGGGCGCGAATTCACCCTGAACTGCCGTGGCTGCGGGTCATGCCCTGGGACATGGCAGCCACATAGCCGGGGCGCACATGGGCATCGATCACCACCGCCTGCCCTGCGCGCACGCGCCCGATGGCCTGGGCCAGCGCCTGGCTCAGCTCGCCGGCGTTGCGTACCGGCCCGAGGCCCTCGATGCCCTGGGCCCTGGCCATTTGCGCCAGGTCAGGCGCCGGATCGTCGATGCGCTGGCCGATCCAGCGGTTTTCCACCGGCCGGCCGCGCTCACGCGCCACCCGCTCCTGGTGCAGCTCGTCGTTAAAAAACGAGCGGTTGTTGACCACGATGATGAGCAGCGGCAGGCGGGCATGGGCAGCCGTCCACAGCGCCGTCACGCCCATCAGGTAGTCGCCATCGCCGATCAGGGCCACCGGCAGCCTGGCCTGCCCCTTGAGCGCCAGCGCACCGCCCACGGCCATGCCCGGACCGGAGCCGATGCCGGCGCCGCCGTCATAGCCCAGGAAATCCATCGGGCCGTCAAAGTCCCACATCTCACCGCCCCAGCTCAGGGGCAGGCGCAGCAGGCAGACCTCGTGGGGGCGCAACTGGGCGCGCAACACACTGGCCACGGATGCCACATGCAGCTCATCGCTGGAGGCCGGCACGGGCGCGATGCGCGGCTCCAGCAGGCTCTGGGGCGGCGTCTCGATGTCGGCCAAGGCCGCCAGCAGCTGATCGACCGCCGGCTCGCACTCGCAGGCCATGAACACATCGGCCGGCGGCAGGCCCTGGTGGTCCATGCTCCAGCCGTTGTGCAGTTGGTGGTCCATCGAGACCGACACCACGCGTGCGGGCACCGGCTCGCTGCCCCAGACCTGCTTGAAGGTGCCGGCCAGGTCCAGCCAGTCCAGCGAGAGCACCACATCGGCGCTGCGCAGCACCTCAATGGCCGGCGGCGTCAGAAAAATCCCGGCAGGGCCGGCGTGCAAAGGATGGCGGGTGGGAAAGGCGGCGCCGACCTTGAGGTCGGTGAGCACGCGAGCGCCGAGTTTTTCGGCCAGGGCCACGCGCGCGTCCCAGCCCGCTTGCGAGCGCGATACACGACCGGCCAAAATCACTGGCCGCTGGGCTTGGCGCAGCCACTGGCTGGCCTGCTGCACATCCTCTAGTGCGGGCAAAGGCCCGCGCGGTGGGGCAAAGCGCTGCACATCGGGCAGGGGCAAGGGCGCGGGCAAGCGCGCCTCCTGCAGGCTCGCATCGAGGCATACATAGACCGGCCCCCGGGGCGCGGTGTCGGCGATGCGCCAGGCGCGCAAGATCGCCTCCTGCGCGGCCGCTGGCGAAGCGGGCTGGGCGTCCCACTTGACGTAATGGCGCACCAGCGCGCCCTGATCCTGCGCGGTGTGCAGCCAGTCGATCCAGGGGCGGCGCTTGGCCGCATCGACCGGGCCGGTGGCCCCGAGCACCAGCACCGGCACCCGGTCGGCCCAGGCGTCAAAAATCGCCATCGTGCCGTGCATCAGTCCCACATTGCTGTGCAAAATCGCCGCCAGCATCTGCCCGGTGACCTTGGTGTAGCCGTGCGCGATGGCCACCGCATGCTCTTCGTGCAGCACGATGAGCAT
>JBILGP010000156.1:0-5094 GCA_044350985.1 Polaromonas sp.
GTCCAGGTGCAGCCTGTTCTGCCTGGCACCGTGCCTGTGCTGGCCTGGTTTGCCCAGGAGCAAGGCTTTCAGGGCGCGACGCACCAGGGCTGAAAGGTCGCGCGCCCGCTTCGTCGTTGCGAGGCGCCCAGCGCCGTGGCAATCCACAGGCCTGTGCTAAGGCTGCGGTGGATTGCTCCGTTCCTCGCAATGGCAGCGCCGCCCCCCGAAAACTGTAGGAGCCGCGCGGCGATGGGACCTCAGCCCTGTAGCCGCGCCCGCAGAAAGTCCAGCGTCTGCTCGATCGCGACCTTGCTGGCCTCTTTGTCCCGGCGGTGCTGGTACTCGAACTGGCCCTCCTTGATGCCGCGCTCGGAAATCACCACCCGGTGCGGCACGCCGATGAGCTCCCAGTCGGCAAACATGGCGCCGGGGCGCTCGTCGCGGTCATCGAGCATCACGTCGACGCCCTGCGCTTGCAGCGCGTCGTGCAGCTTTTGCGCCTCATCGCGCACTGCCTGGCTGCGGTGTGCGCCGATGGGGCAGATCACCACGGTAAACGGTGCGATCGCGTCGGGCCAGATGATGC
Organism: Polaromonas sp.; assembly: GCA_044350985.1. Classification (GTDB taxonomy): domain Bacteria; phylum Pseudomonadota; class Gammaproteobacteria; order Burkholderiales; family Burkholderiaceae_C; genus Polaromonas. The sequence continues at coordinate 569 of JBILGP010000156.1, forward strand.
CGCGCTCGTCGTGGTTTTGTTCAATCGCCGCCGCTGGCAGGCGCGTGATGCCGATGCCATAGCAGCCCATCTCCATGAACTTGGGCTTGCCGTCTTCGTCCAGGAAGGTGGCGTTCATGGCTTTGGAGTATTTGGTGCCCAGATAGAACACATGACCGACCTCGATGCCGCGCTCGATGGCCAGCACGCCTTTGCCGTCGGGTGAGGGATCGCCCGCCACGACGTTGCGCAGATCGGCCACCAGTTCGGGCTCGGGCAGGTCGCGGCCCCAGTTGACGCCGGTCAGGTGAAAGTCGACCTCGTTGGCGCCGCAGATCCAGTCGGCCATCACGGCCACTTCGCGGTCGGCGACGATCTTGACCGGCTGCTTCAAGCCGATCGGGCCCAGGTAGCCGGGCTTGCAGCCAAAGTGCGACTCGATTTCGGCCACCGTCGCGAAGCGAAAGCTCGCCAGCCCTGCCACCTTGCCGACCTTGACCTCGTTCATGTCGTGGTCGCCGCGCAGCAGCAGCAGCCACACCTGGGTCTTGACGACCTGGCCTTGCTCGCCAAGCTCGTCGGTGGCCAGCACCAGCGACTTGACGGTGCGCGCAAGCGGCAGGCCCAGCAACTGGGCCACGTCGGCGCAGGTGCTCTTGCCCGGCGTGGGTGTTTTGTGCATCGGCTCTCGCGCCGCCGGCCGGGAAATGCTCGGTGCCAGGGCTTCGGCTTTTTCCATATTGGCCGCGTAGTCGCTGCCAGGGCAGTAGACGATCGCGTCCTCGCCGGTGGCGGCGATCACCTGAAACTCTTCAGACAGGTCGCCGCCGATGGCGCCCGAGTCGGCGGCCACGGCCCGGTAGCGCAGGCCAAAGCGGTCGAAGATCGCGCGGTAGGCCTGCGCCATGGACTGGTAGCTGCGCTGGGCCGAGGCGCCGTCGCGGTCGAAGCTGTAGGCGTCCTTCATGATGAACTCGCGCCCGCGCATCAGGCCAAAGCGAGGCCGGCGCTCGTCGCGGAACTTGGTCTGAATCTGGTAGAAATTCTTGGGCAACTGCTTGTAGCTGCGCACTTCCTGGCGCGCGATATCGGTCACCACCTCTTCGCTGGTGGGCTGCACCACGTAGTCGCGCTCGTGCCGGTCACGGATGCGCAGCAGCTCCGGGCCCATCTTGTCGAAGCGGCCGGTTTCGTGCCACAGCTCGGCCGGCTGGATCACCGGCATGGTCAGCTCGATCGCGCCGGCGCGGTTCATCTCCTCGCGCACGATGGCCTCGACCTTGCGGATCACGCGCAGGCCCATGGGCATGTAGTTGTAGATGCCGGCGCCGAGTTTTTTGATCAGGCCGGCGCGCATCATCAGCTGATGGCTGACGACTTCGGCATCGGCGGGCGCTTCCTTGAGCGTGGCAATGTGGAACTGTGACGCTTTCATGCGGGCAATTGTGGGGTGGGCGAGACCTAAAAAAGGCCGCTGGCCGGCTCGGCTTGGCTTGCCGGCCATGGCTGTGCATAATGGTCTCAAGTTTTTGAATTTTGAGGTTCGATTATGCTCGACCGAGACGGCTTTCGGCCCAACGTCGGCATCATCTTGCTCAACCAGAAAAGCCAGGTCTTTTGGGGCAAGCGCATCCGCACCCACTCCTGGCAGTTTCCGCAGGGCGGCATCGACCGGGGCGAAAATCCCGAGCAGGCCATGTTTCGGGAACTGCACGAGGAGGTGGGCTTGCATCCGCACCATGTGCAGGTGCTGGCCCGGACCCGCGACTGGTTGCGCTATGAGGTGCCCGACCGTTACATCCGACGCGATGCGCGGGGCCATTACAAGGGTCAAAAGCAGATCTGGTTTTTGCTCCAGCTCATAGGCCATGACTGGGACCTGAACCTGCGCGCAACCGACCATCCGGAGTTCGATGCCTGGCGCTGGAACGACTACTGGGTGCCGCTGGATGTGGTGGTCGAATTCAAGCGTGGGGTCTACGAGATGGCGCTCAATGAGTTGTCGCGCTATGTGCCGCGGATCGACACCCGCGCAGAGTCGCGCAGCCGTTACATGCGTGGCTCCATGCGCCGAGAGGGCGTCGCCTCGGGCCCGTCTGCGCACGAGCTGGGGCCGCTGGGTGAGTCGGCCGCGCTGGAGCTGCCCCCAGGGGCCAGCTTTGACCCCGATCCGCAAAACGAGTTGCTCGGCAGATCGGCTTCCAAGTCATGAGGCCAGCGTCGATGCCTGCATGGGTGAAAACATTGCAGCGAGCATTCTGCGCGGCGGGCTTGGTCTTGTGCGCACAGGCGCAGGCGCAAATCTTCGGTGATGGGGCCTGGCAGGAAGCCGAGGTGCCCGAGCCGCCGGCCTTCAACCTCGAGCGCTTGCTGCCCTTCGAGGTCAACCTCAGTTCGAGCCTGGTCTATGCCATCGATCCGCAGACGCTGAGCATTTCGCCGCAGGACCGGGTGGTGCGCTATGTGGTTGTGGCCAGCAGTCCTGGGGGCGGGCGCAATGTGTTTTACGAGGGCATTCGTTGCCCGGCCGGGCAGGTCAAAACCTATGCCCGCTACAGCGAAGGACGCTGGATCAAGATCAGCAATCCGCAATGGCAGAGCATGGCCAGCCGGCCCTCGCGCCACGCGCTGCAGCTCGCTCGCCAGGGCGGCTGCGACAACTCGGGCACGCCCCTGCGGGTCGACGACATCGTGCGCTCGCTCAGGCAGGCAGGCGAGCTCAACGTGCGCTAAGTCGCGTCACTCAGCCTGCCTGGGCTGTGGACTGACCCGAGCGGGTCGCGCTGGCTTCGTTACCTGTCGTTGATGGGGGAGCATCTTGGGGCTCCCTGGCGCCTTGCTACTGCAGCCGCACTCAGCGCGAGAGCACGAGGTTGGTGCGGTGCACCATCTCCGGCTCGCCGGTGTAGCCCAGCAGTCGCTCGAACTCGCTGGAGGCCTTGCGGCAGATCAGGCGGGCCTCGGCGCTGGCGTAGTTGGCCAGGCCGCGGGCGATCTCGCGGCCCTGTTCGTCGCGCACGGCGATCACATCACCGCGGGCAAAGTCGCCCTGCACCGCGGTCATGCCGATGGGCAGCAGGCTTTTGCCCTCGTCGCGCAGCTTGACCACCGCGCCCTCGTCGACCGTGACCGAGCCGCGCAATTGCAGGTGGTCGACCATCCACTGCTTGCGTGCCTGGTTCTTGGCTGTCTGTGCCAGCAGTGCGGTGCCGATGAGCTCGCCCTGGCACAGGCGCAGCAGCGCCTGCGGTTCGCGTCCCCAGGCGATGACGGTCGAGGCGCCCGAGCCGGCCGCCCGCTTGGCCGCCAAAATCTTGGTGATCATGCCGCCCCGGCCAATGCTGGAGCCGGCGCCGCCGGCCATGGCCTCGAGCGCCGGATCGCCCGCTTGGGCCTCGTGCACAAAGGTGGCGCCGGGGTCTTTGCGCGGGTCGGCCGAATACAAGCCCTTCTGGTCGGTCAGGATGATCAGCAGGTCGGCCTCGACCAGGTTGGCCACCAGCGCGCCGAGCGTGTCGTTGTCGCCGAACTTGATCTCGTCGTTGACCACGGTGTCGTTCTCGTTGATCACCGGCACCACGCCCAGTTGCAACAGCGTCAGCAGGGTTGAGCGCGCATTGAGGTAACGCTCGCGATCGGCCAGGTCAGCATGGGTCAGCAGCACCTGGGCGCTGCCCACGCCCAGAGCGCGCAGCTTGCTTTCGTAGACCTGCACCAGGCCCATTTGTCCGACAGCCGCGGCGGCCTGCAATTCATGGATGGCGCTGGGCCGGCTGCTCCAGCCCAGCCGCTTCATGCCCTCGGCAATCGCGCCGCTGCTGACCATGATGATTTCGCGGCCTTGCTCGCGCAACTGCGCCATCTGCTCGCACCACAGGCCGATGGCCTGCGCATCGAGGCCGCGCCCTTCGTCGGTGACCAGGCTCGAGCCGACCTTGATGACGATGCGGCGGGCCTGAAGAAGCACGTCGGCAGTGAGCTTGCTGGGCATGGTGGGTCTGGGAGCTGAGGGGCGGGTCGGGGGCCGCGTTTTAGGCCTCGGCCTTCGGCGCCTGGGGCTCGCCTGCCACAAAGCGCGGATCGACCTCGGCGGCCGGCTGGGCAGCCAGGCGCACCTTTTCAATGAAGGGATAGATCGCGCGAATCAGCGGCTCGCAGCCCTCGCGGGTGAGCGCTGAAATCTCGAACACGGGCATCTTCCAGCGCGAGCGCTTGAGGAAGTCCTTGACCGCTTTGGCGCGCTGCTCGCCATCGAGCATGTCGAGCTTGTTGAGCACCAGCCAGCGCGGCTTGTTGTAGAGGTCGACGTCGTATTTCTTGAGCTCGGCCACGATGGCCTTGGCCTGCGCCACCGGATCGACGCCCTCATCAAAAGGGGCCAGGTCCACCACATGCAACAGCAAGCGGGTGCGCTGCAGGTGGCGCAGGAACAAATGGCCCAGGCCGGCGCCTTCGCTGGCGCCCTCGATCAGGCCGGGCAGGTCGGCAATGACGAAGCTTTGCTCAGGGCCCACGCGCACCACCCCCAAAGTGGGGTGCAAGGTGGT
>JBILGP010000157.1:0-5092 GCA_044350985.1 Polaromonas sp.
CTCGTTCTGTCCTACGAGGCCCTGTCGGAAGGCATGAGCAGCGATGCAGTGATCGAGCGCATCATGGCCAAAATTGCAGCGCCAGCCAAACCCCTCGAGCATGAAAAACTGGCTGCGTAAATGGTTTGCTGGCGAGCAGCAGCAGCCGCCGCCGGCCGAGGCCGATGCGGGTGAGCGCTCTGACGCCCAGGCGGTGCTGCGAAGGCTCGAGTGGACGGTGCTGCGCCGTCTTGACGGCCTGCTGCAGGGTCATCACCGCACCTTGATGCGCGGCCAGGGGCTGGACCTGGCCGACCTGCGCGAGTACCAGGCCCAAGACGATGTCCGGCACATCGACTGGAACCTGACCGCCCGGCTCGATCAGCCGCATGTGCGCATCTACACCGAAGACCGCGAAATGACCGCATGGTTTTTGCTGGACCTCAGCGGCTCGGTGGACTTTGGCTCGGGCACCCGCCGCAAAAACCATCTGAGCCGCGATTTCGTGACGGCCGTGGCGCGCCTGCTCACGCGCGAAGGCAACCGGGTCGGGGCCTTGCTGTATGGCTCGGCTGTCGAGGCGGTGCTGCCCCCGCGCGGCGGCCGCTTGCAGGTGCTGCAACTGCTGCACCGCCTGCAAAACCGCCCGCAAAGTGCAGCGGCAGTGCAGGCCACACAGCTCGAGCACCTGCTGCGGGCGGCCGCCCATCACATCAAGCGCCGCTCGACCGTCTTCGTGGTGTCGGACTTCATCAGCGAGCCGGGATGGGAAGCCAGCCTGGGGCTGCTGGCCCGTCGCCATGACGTGGTGGCGGTGCGGCTGTTCGACCCGCTCGAGATGGAATTGCCCGATCTGGGCATGGTGCCCATGCGCGATGCCGAAACCGGCGAGGTCTTGATGGTTGACACACACGATCGCCGCTTTCGCCAGCGCTTTGCCGAACTGGCCAGCCAGCGGGAGCAGGCGCTGCGCCAGGCGCTGTCGGCCAGTGGAGTCGACGCGCTCGAGCTGCGCACCGATGACGACCTGCTCGACGCCCTGGTGCGCTTTTGCCAGTTGCGTCAGCGACGCGTGCGCGCCGCCCTGCCCGCAGCGGCATGAGGCCAGACACCCCCCAGCCCCGACGAGCGCCCAGCGGAGCAAACCCATGACCTTCATATGGCCCGAGTTGCTGTGGTTGCTGTTGATCTTGCCGGCGCTGGTGCTGCTGTACCTGTGGCTGATGAAGCGCAAGAAGCAAGTGGCCATCCGCTATGCCAGCCTGGCCATGGTCAGCCAGGCTATGGCCGGCCGATCGCTTTGGCGACGGCACATTCCCCCGGCCCTGTTCCTGCTCGCGCTGGCCGCTTTGCTTGTAGCCTCGGCGCGGCCCTTTGCCACCATCCGCTTGCCTTCGCAGCAAGAGACCATCATGCTGGCCATGGACGTCTCGGGCAGCATGCGCGCCACCGATGTCGAGCCCAACCGCCTGGTGGCTGCCCAAAACGCGGCCAAGGCGTTTTTGACCGAGCTGCCGCGCCACGTCAAGGTGGGCATCGTGGCCTTTGCCGGCACCGCCTCGGTGGTCCAGCCGGCCACGCTCAGCCGCGAAGACCTGGTCGCAGCCATCGACAAGTTCCAGATGCAGCGCGGCACCGCGATTGGCAACGGCATCGTGATGTCCCTGGCCGAACTCTTTCCGGATGCCGACATCGATCTGGCCAAGATGCAATACGGCAGCCGGCCCCAGGGCAGCAGCCTCGATGACAAGGCCAAGCCGGGCAAAAAAGTCTACGAGCCGGTTGCCCCTGGCTCCAATGGCGCGGCCGCGGTGATCTTGCTCACCGATGGGCAGCGCACCACCGGGGTTGAGCCGCTGGAGGCGGCCAAGCTGGCCGCCGACTACGGTGTGAAGGTCTACACGGTGGGCGTGGGCACGGTCACCGGAGAGACCATCGGCTTTGAGGGCTGGTCGATGCGGGTGCGGCTCGATGAAGAAACGCTCAAGGCCATTGCCGCCAAGACCCAGGCCGAATACTTCTACGCCGGCACGGCGCAAGACCTCAAGAAGGTCTACACCGCGCTGAGCTCCAAGCTGACGCTGCAGAAAAAGGAAACCGAAATCTCCGGCCTGGTCGCTCTGCTCGGCGCAGCCCTGGCCCTGCTGTCGGCCGGCCTGTCGGTGCTGTGGTTCAACCGCTTGCTCTAGGGACAGCCTGCATCCATCTCTTTTGTCATTGCGATGACGGGGTTTTGCAGACCTTGCCTGGCGGGTTCGCTTCGGGCTGACTCGTTTTCGCCAGATCGTTTGGACCGGCCCGCTGTGGCCAGCGCCCCTGGCTGCATCAGGAGGCCGCCAGCCGTCCTTCGACCAGATCGAGCTGGCGGTCGCAGCGCGCTGCCAGCAGGGGGTCGTGGGTCACAACCACAAAGGCCGTGCCCTGCTCGCGCGCCAGCTTGAGCATGAGCTCAAAAACCCGCTCGGCCGTGCCGCGGTCCAAGTTGCCAGTAGGCTCATCGGCCAGCACACACGCGGGCTGGGTGACCAGCGCGCGTGCAATTGCCACACGCTGGCGCTCACCGCCGGACAGCTCGGCGGGCCGGTGCTGCAAGCGCTGAGCGAGTCCGACCGCAGCCAGGGTGGCAGCGGCGCTGGCCAGGGCCTGCGCGCGCGGCTGACGGCGAATCAGCAAGGGCATGGCCACGTTCTCGACCGCGCTCAGCTCGGGCAGCAGGTGGTGAAACTGGTAGACAAAGCCCAGGTGCCGGTTGCGCAGCCGGTCCTGCTCGGCCGCCGAGAGCGCGGCCAGATCTTGACCCACGATCTGCACCTGACCGCTGCTGGGCGCATCGAGCCCGCCCAGCAGGTGCAGCAGCGTGCTCTTGCCCGAGCCCGAAGCGCCCACGATGGCCACCGTCTGGGCCGGCGCCACTTGCAAGTCCACCCCCTGAAGCACCTGCACATCAAGCGGGCCTTCGACAAAGCGCTTGCTCAGGCCCCGCGCCTGCAGCACCCAGGCGGGCGCGCCAGCTTGCACAGTCATGGCCTTATTCATAACGCAAGGCCTGCGCCGGCTTGACCCGGCTCGCGCGCCAACTCGGGTAGAGCGTGGCCAAGAAAGACAGCACCAGAGAAATCAAGGCCACCGGAACAATGTCTCCGGCCTGCGGGTCGCTGGGCATGCGGCTGATCAGGTAGATGTCGCGCGGCAAGAAGCTGGCGCCCAGCAGGCGTTCGAGCGCCGGCACGATCACATCAATATTGCCGGCCACCAACAGCCCCAGCAGCAGGCCGCCACCGGTGCCCACCAGCCCAACCATGGCCCCCTGCACCATGAAGATGCCCATGATGCTGCGCGCGCTGGCCCCTAGCGTGCGCAAGATGGCAATGTCGGCTCTTTTGTCGGTGACGGTCATCACCAGGGTGCTGACCAGGTTGAAGGCCGCCACCGCGACGATCAAGGTCAGGATGATGAACATCATGCGCTTTTCCACCTGCACCGCCGCAAACCAGGTGCGGTTCTGCCGGGTCCAGTCGCGCACCAGCAGGTCTTGCGGCAAGCTGACCATGAGCTCCCCGGCCACCGCGCGCGCCTGGTGCAGGTCGCGCAGCTTGACCCGAACGCCGCTGGGCCCCTCCAGCCTGAACAGCCTGAGCGCATCGTCCTGGTGGATCAGCGCCAGGGTGGCGTCGTACTCGAAATGCCCCGAATCAAAAAAACCGACCACCGTCATTTGCTTGAGCCGCGGCACCACGCCAGCGGGCGTCACCTGCCCGCCCGGCACGATGAGGGCCACCGCATCGCCAGCGCGCACGCCCATGGAGCGGCCAAGCTCGGCGCCGAGCACGATGCCAAATTGGCCGGGCTTGAGCTGCTGCAACACGGCTTGCTGCTGCGCCGCCACATCGCTGACCTGGCCCTCGAGCGCCGGATCGATGCCCCGGATCAGCGCGCCCTTCATCTCCTCGCCGCGGCCAAGCAGCGCCTGCGAAGCCACAAAAGGCGCAGCCCCGACCACCTCGGGGTGACGGCGCAACTGGGCCAGCGCCGCCGGCAAGTCGGCGATTGCGCCGCCACCGGCGCCATAGACCTCGATGTGCGAAATCACGCCGAGCATGCGGTCGCGCACCTCTTTTTGAAAACCGTTCATCACGCTCAGCACAATGATGAGCGCGGCCACGCCCAGGGCAATGCCCAGCATGGAGACAGCCGAGATGAAGGAGATGAATCCGTTGCGTCCCGATGCGCGACCGGCGCGGGTGTAGCGCCAGCCCAGGGACAGCTCGTAGGCAATGGGCATGGCGCGATTGTGGCATCGCCGGGTCCGCCAGCCGCCGCCCGGGGCAAGATGGCGAATTCGGGACAATGCGCCATGTCCAGCGTTTTTTCGGACCCCTTTGTTCCCGGCCTGGCGCGCGCCGAAGAGGCCGATCATCTGATCGTGCCCTGGGCCGCCTGCGACAGCCCACAGTGGTGGCCGGCCCTGCAGAGCCTGCCGCCACAGCACACCGTGAATCTGCGCGCGATCTTGCAGGGCCTGCGCCTGGGCGAGCCCGAGCGGGGACCGGCCAGCAGCCTGAGCCCGCCGCACGAGCGGGCCCTGGCGCGCGCCCTGGGCTGGCCGCAACTGCCCGACGGCCAATTGCCTTGGGCGGCGCTGGGCCAGGGCCAGGCCGATCAGGCCTTTGGCTGGGTCACCCTGTGCCATTGGGCCATGGGTCGCGAGCAGGCCACACTGAGCGATCCGCAGTGGCTGCAGGTGCGCCAGCAAGAGTCCGAGGCCTTGCTTGAGGACATGCAGCCTTTTTTTCAGTCGGAGGGGATCGAACTCCAAGCAATGGCCGCCGACCGCTGGCTCGCTCGCGGCCCGGCCCTGGAGCTGCCCTGCGCCGCGCTCGATCGGGTGGTCGGCCGCGATGTCGACCCCTGGCTGCCGGCCGGTGTGCATGGGCGGCTGCTGCGCCGGCTGCAAAATGAGATGCAAATGCTGCTATACACCCATCCGGTCAACGAGGCGCGGGCAGCCCGCGGCGAGCCGGCGATCAATTCCATTTGGTTCAGCGGCACCGGCCGCCTGCCGCCCCAAGCCCAAGGCGGCCCGGCCGCGGTGCACATGCCCCAGAGCCTGACC
>JBILGP010000158.1:0-5079 GCA_044350985.1 Polaromonas sp.
TGGCCGGGTGGATGACCAGACTGCGGCAGTCGCCCACATTGGCCAGGTGGCTGAACACCTTGAGTGCGTCGACGAAGGCCGCGCCTTGCGCGCGCGAACCCTTGAGGTCAAAGCTGAACACTGAGCCGGCCCCGCGTGGCAGCAGGCGCTGGGCCAGCGCATGGCTGGGGTGGCCCGGCAGCATGGGATGACCCACGCGGGTGACCATCGGATGGGCCTGGAGAAACTCGACCACCTTTTCGGTGTTGCTCATGTGCCGGGCCATGCGCAGCGGCAGGGTTTCCAGCCCCTGCAAGATGAGCCAGGCGGTGTGCGGGCTCATGCAGGCGCCAAAGTCGCGCAGGCCTTCGCGACGGGCCCGCAGCAGAAAAGCGCCCACCGTGCTTTCTTCGGTGAACACCATGTTGTGAAAGCCGGCGTAAGGCTCGCTGAGTTGCGGGAAGCGGCCGCTGGCCTGCCAGTCAAAGCTGCCCCCATCGACGACCAGGCCGCCAACGACGGTGCCGTGGCCTGAGAGGAATTTGGTGGCCGAGTGGTAGATCAGGTCGGCGCCATGCTCGAAGGGCTTGAGCAGCCAGGGCGAGGTCAGTGTGGAGTCGACCAGCAGGGGCACGCCCGCACCGTGGGCGATTTCGGCCACAGCGCCGATATCGAGCACATCCAGCCCGGGATTGCCCACGGTTTCACCGAACAGCAGCCGCGTGTTGGGGCGCAGCGCGGCGCGCCACGCATCCAAGTCGCCCGGTGCCACAAAGGTCGTCTCGATGCCAAAGCGCCGCAAGGTGTAGTGCAGCAGGTTGTGCGAGCCGCCGTAAATCGCAGACGAGGCCACGATGTGCGAGCCGGCGTCGAGCAAGGTGGCGATGGCCAGGTGCAGTGCGGCCTGGCCGCTGGCGGTGGCGATCGCGCCAATGCCGCCCTCGAGGGCCGAGATGCGCTGCTCGAGCACCGCATTGGTGGGGTTGCTGATGCGCGAGTACACATGGCCGGCGCGCTCGAGGTTGAACAGGCTGGCGGCCTGCTCGCTGGACTCGAACACGAAGGAGGTGCTCAGGTGGATGGGCACGGCGCGCGCGCCGGTGCTTGGGTCGGGGGTGGCGCCGGCATGCAGCGCGAGGGTGTCGAAGCCGGGGTCGAGGTAGCCTGGCATGGCGGTCGGGTCTCCTGCGGTCAGTCCAGAGGGGTTGCGGCATCAATTGTGGGCTATATTGGTGGCAGGTCTGCGCGGTGGTGCACGGGCCTGCCAGCCAGGAGAGCTCGTTCATGAAGGTCGCGGACATCCTCAAGGTCAAAGGGGGCACCTTGTACACGGTCAAGCCCGACCAGCCCTTGGCCGAGGCCGCCCAGATCATGGCCGACAAAGACATCGGCTCGCTCGTCGTCATGGAGCACGGCGATCTGGTGGGCATGCTCACGTTTCGAGAGGTGATCGTCAGCCTGGTGGGCAACGCGGGCTCCTTGGGCACGCGCTTGGTGCGCAGCGCCATGGACGACCATCCCCTGACCTGCACCCTGGCCACCGAGCTCGATGAGGTCAGGCGCATGATGCTCGAGCGCCATGCCCGCTACATGCCGGTGCTCGACAACCGCACGCTCATGGGCGTGATCAGCTTTTATGACGTGGCCAAGGCGGTGGTCGACAGCCAGAACTTTGAAAACCGGCTGCTCAAGGCTTATATCCGCGACTGGCCTGGCGAAGGTGAGGGCGGCTCCGCTGCGTCCTGAGGAAGGCCTGCAAAGTCCCGTCATTGCGAGGCGCCCCGCGCCGTGGCAATCCATGTCTTTGCGTCGCGGCCGATGGATTGCTTCGTTCCTCGCAATGACGGTGCGGGTGTGCAATGACGGAGTCGGTGCGCATTGACGGCACGGACTTTTACAGACTGTCCCTGAAGGCCGCAGCGTCTGCCACCCCGGCAGCCTCCTCGGGCTCGGGGATAATCCCTCGCCATGAGCGGCAACACCTTCGGACACCTTTTTGCAGTCACCAATTTCGGCGAATCGCACGGGCCGGCCATCGGCTGTGTGATCGACGGCTGCCCGCCCGGACTCGAGTTGTCCGAGGCCGATCTGCAGCCTGACCTCGATCGACGCCGTCCGGGCACCAGCCGCTACGTCACCCAGCGCAACGAGCCCGATGCGGTGCGCATCGTCTCCGGGGTCTACGAGGGGCGCACCACGGGCACGCCGATCTGCCTGCTCATTGAAAACACCGATCAACGCAGCAAAGACTACGGCAATCTGCTCGACACCTTCCGCCCCGGGCATGCCGACTACACCTACGCGCACAAGTACGGCGTGCGCGATCCACGCGGCGGTGGCCGTTCATCGGCGCGGCTGACCGCGCCCATGGTCGCTGCCGGTGCGGTGGCCAAGAAATGGCTGCGCTTGAGCCACGGCGTCCAGTTCAAGGGCTGCCTGACCCAGATCGGTGAGTTGCCGATTGCCTTTGAGTCCTGGGGCCACGTCAACAGCAACCCGTTTTTTGCGCCGATGGCCGACGTCTCGGCGCTCGAGGCCTATATGGACGCGCTGCGCAAGTCCGGTGACTCCTGCGGTGCGCGCTTGCGGGTGGTGGCCAGCGGCATGCCGGTGGGTCTGGGCCAGCCGCTTTACGACAAACTCGATGCCGACATCGCCTACGCCATGATGGGCATCAATGCGGTCAAGGGTGTTGAAATCGGCGCCGGTTTTGCCAGTATCACCCAGCGCGGAAGCGTCCACGGCGATGCGCTGACGCCGGCCGGCTTTGCGTCCAACCATGCCGGTGGTGTGCTCGGTGGCATCTCGACCGGCCAAGACCTGGAGGTGAGTCTGGCGATCAAGCCGACCTCGTCCATCATCACGCCTCGGCCCTCGATCGATCGCAGCGGTCAGGCCACCGAAGTCGTGACCCGCGGCCGGCACGACCCCTGCGTGGGCATCCGCGCCACGCCGATTGCCGAGGCCATGCTGGCCCTGGTGGTCATGGAGCATGCCCTGCAGCACCGCGCCCAGTGCGCTGACGTGCAGCCGATGCTGCCTCGCATCCCGGCCTCGCCCGTCTGAGCGCGGATGTCCAGTCGGCGCCAGCTCTCGGCCCTCTCGGCCCTGGTGGCCACGTATTTCGCACACGTCGGCTTCTTCAATCCCTATCTGCCCCTTTGGCTCAAAGATCTGGGTCTGAGCCTGGTGGCTATCAGCGTGCTGATGTCGCTGCAATCGGCCAGCCGCCTGATTGCGCCCTATGGCTGGGGCTGGCTGAGCGACCACACCGGCCGGCGCACGCTTTTGCTGCGTTATGGCGCCAGCGCGTCCTTGCTGATCTCTCTGGGGCTTTGGTGGGACGGTGGGTTTTGGTGGTTGCTGGTGGTGTTGCTGCTGCTGTTTGCCCACACCAGCGGCATGATGCCCATGAGCGAGGCGGTGCTCAGCCAGTTGGTGAGCCGAGACGGGCAATTTGACAGCCGTCGCTACGGCCGGGTGCGGGTGTTCGGATCGGCCGGCTTTTTGTTCACCGTCATCGCCGCTGGCTGGTGGTTCGAGCGTTTCGGCATGGCCTATTTTCCGTGGGTGACCTGCCTGACGATTGCGGCCGTGGCGGCCAGCGCCTGGTGGCTGCCCAACGTGAGGGAGCCGGTGGTGGCGCGCGCGGACCAGCTCAGTGTGCTGCCGCTGCTGCGCCAGCGTGCGGTGCAGCTGTTTTTTGCGTCGGCCTTTTTTCATGTGCTGGCGCACATCAGCGTGTACGTGTTTTTTTCGCTCTACCTCGATGAGTTGGGCTACAGCAAGACCACCATTGGCCTGCTCTGGGCGGCCTCGGTGCTGGTGGAGATCGCCTGGTTTTTCACGCAGTCGCGCTGGCTGCCGCGCTTGTCCTTGAGCGCCTGGCTGATGGTTTGCGCGGCGGTGATGGCTGTGCGCATGGTGATGACGGCCGGCGCCGCTGAGCAGCTTTGGGTGCTGGTCTTGGCCCAGTGCCTGCACGCCATCACTTTTGCCACCCACCACACGGTGTGCATCGCCTGGCTGTCGCAGCACTTCCCCGATCAACTGCGCGGCCGGGGCCAGGCGCTCTACACCGTGGCGGCCTATGGTCTGCCCGGGGTCGTCGGTGGCTTGCTCGGCGGTCTGCTGAGCAGTCACTGGGGTTTGGTCAGCGTGTTCTGGCTGTCCGTGCCCATGGCCCTGCTGGCCATGCTCATGGCCTGGGGTGTGGCGCGCAGCGACCGCTAAAACAGAGACCGCTCGATTAGCCGCCTTCGCTGACGACGGGTCGCACCGCCTCTTACCTTTCGGGCCGCAGTGTCAGGGTGCTGCGCGTGTGGGCCTGCACGCTCGCTTCGAGCAGGTGCTGCGGGGCATACCGGCCTTGGTGAAAGCCCTCGGCCTGGTCTTTGTAGTGACGGTCAAACAGCACACCGCTTTGGCCTGTGGGGTTGCCGCCGACGGCTTGGCCGGGCTGGCTGAGGTCGATGACGCGTCGCGTCGAGGGCCCGTAGGTCACCTTCCAGGGGGCGGGTCCGAGCGGGTGAGCGAAGTTGTTGGGCAATTCGCGCCCGCCCGGTACGCCATAAGGCCCCACATCAAACAGCAGGTTAAGCGGCTTTTTGCGCCCCAGCGGATGGCCGTGGGTGACGGTGTGCGCCTTGGCCCAGGCCCATGCGCGGGTGTCGGTGCCGAACGTTGTGCGCAGGTGATGCAAGCTCGCTTGCCAGGCTTGGTGCACGATGTCTTGGTGCGTCTGGACCTGCTCGGTGCCTTTTTGGCCCCACCAGGGCGACGCTGGATCGGCCAGCAATTGCGGCAGGGCGTGATCGAGTGCGCGGGTCTTGAGCAGGTGGTCAAAGTGCACCGGCCCGAGCTCATCGAGAAAGGCAGCGCGGGCGGTTTCATAGAGCCACTGGGTGAACACGGTCGCCTGCACGCTGTCTTGGCTGTGGGCGCCGTCCCATTGGGCCAGGCTGCGCAGCAGGCCCTCGTCTTCGGCGCTCTGGCTGCGATCTTGCATGGCGGCCAGCAGGGCTTTGAGCAGTCTGCTGGCGTAGGATGTGGTGACCTCTTGCTGCAGCAATTGGCTCTCGGGCACCGTCCATTTGCGCT
>JBILGP010000159.1:0-5048 GCA_044350985.1 Polaromonas sp.
CGACGGCCTTTGCGCGCCCCGCCCAGTGCCTGTTTTCTCGATTGTGGTTCCCATGAAATCCATCACCAAATCGGCCAAGTTGGCCAACGTCTGCTACGACATTCGCGGTCCCATCATGGACGCGGCGCGGCGCATGGAGGAAGAGGGCCACAAGATCATCAAGCTCAACATTGGCAACCTCGCCCCCTTCGGCTTTGATTCTCCCGAGGAAATCCAGCAGGACATGATCCGCAACCTGCCCAACTCGGCCGGCTACTCCGACAGCAAGGGCATTTTTGCGGCGCGCAAGGCGGTGATGCACGAAACCCAGCGCCAGGGCATCAAGGGCGTGACCCTGGACGACATCTACCTGGGCAACGGCGCCAGTGAGCTGATCGTGATGGCCACCAATGGTCTGCTCAACGACGGCGATGAGCTGCTCTTGCCAGCCCCCGATTACCCGCTGTGGACGGCCGCGGCCTCGCTCTCGGGCGGCACACCGGTGCACTACCTGTGCGACGAATCCAATGGCTGGATGCCCGATGTGGCCGACATCCGCGCCAAGATCACGCCGCGCACCAAGGGCATCGTGGTCATCAACCCGAACAACCCGACCGGTGCGCTTTATTCGCGCGAGTTGCTCGAGCAAATCGTGGCCCTGGCGCGCGAGCACGAGCTCGTGATCTTTGCCGATGAGGTATACGACAAGGTGCTCTACGACGGCGCTGTGCATACGCCCATTGCCAGCTTGTCGCAAGACGTGCTGACGCTGACCTTCAATTCGCTCTCCAAGAGCTACCGCTCCTGCGGCTATCGGGCCGGCTGGATGGTGATCTCGGGCGACAAAAAAAGCGCCGCCGATTACATCGAGGGGCTGAATATGCTCTCGAACATGCGCCTGTGCCCCAACGTGCCGGGCCAGTGGGCCATCCAGACGGCCCTGGGCGGCTATCAAAGCATCAAGGAGCTGGTTGGCGAGGGCGGCCGGCTGCGCCGCCAGCGCGACCTGGCCCATGAGCTGATCACGGCCATTCCCGGTGTGAGCTGTGTCAAGCCCAGCGCCGCGCTCTACATGTTCCCTCGCCTCGATCCCAAGGTCTACCCGATTGCCGACGACCGCCAGTTTTTCCTTGAGTTGCTCGAGGCCACACGGGTCATGCTGGTGCAAGGAACGGGTTTTAACTGGGCCACCCCCGACCATTTCCGCATCGTCTTTCTGCCCCATGAGGACGACCTGCGCGAGGCTATTGGCCGCGTCGCGCGCCATCTGGAGACCTGGCGCCGGCGCCATGCGGGCCGTGCAGCGGCTTTGAATTGACGATGGGCTTGGGCAGGTTGCCCCAGCCGTCATTTTTTTGAGTTTCCCCGAGTGACAAGCATCATGAGCAACAAGAGTCTTGAACCCATCCGCGTCGGACTGCTGGGCATCGGCACGGTCGGCAGCGGCGTTTTTACCGTCTTGCAGCGCAACCAGGAAGAGATCGTGCGCCGCGCCGGGCGCGGCATTGAAATCAGCGTCGTGGCCGATCTTGACGTGCAGCGGGCCCGCGAGCTGGTGGGCGATGGGGTCAAAGTCGTCGGCGATGCCCGCGAGGTGATCAACGACCCCCAGGTGGACATCGTGGTCGAGCTCATTGGCGGCTATGGCATTGCCCGGCAACTGGTGCTCGAGGCCATCGAGGCGGGCAAGCATGTGGTCACCGCCAACAAGGCCCTGTTGGCCGTGCACGGCACCGAAATTTTTGCGGCAGCCCAGAAAAAAGGCGTGATGGTGGCTTTCGAGGCAGCGGTGGCCGGCGGCATTCCCATCATCAAGGCCTTGCGCGAGGGGCTCACGGCCAACCGCATCGAATGGATCGCCGGCATCATCAACGGCACGACCAATTTCATCTTGTCTGAGATGCGCAGCAAGGGTCTCGGGTTTGACGCGGTGCTTCAAGAGGCGCAGCGTCTGGGCTATGCCGAGGCCGACCCGACCTTTGACATCGAGGGCGTCGATGCGGCGCACAAGGCCACGCTGATGTCGGCGATTGCCTTCGGCATCCCGGTGCAGTTTGACAAGGCCCATATTGAAGGCATCACCAAGCTGGAGGCGCAGGACATCCGCTACGCCGAGCAGTTGGGCTACCGCATCAAGTTGCTGGGCATCACCAAGCGGGCAGCGCAAGGCGTTGAGTTGCGGGTCCACCCCAGTCTGGTGCCGGCCAAGCGCCTGATTGCCAATGTGGAAGGCGCGATGAATGCGGTGGTGGTGCAAGGCGATGCGGTGGGCACCACCCTGTACTACGGCAAGGGCGCAGGCAGCGAGCCGACCGCCAGCGCCGTGATTGCCGACCTGGTCGACGTGGCGCGGCTGCACACGGTCGATCCGCTCAACCGCGTGCCGCATCTGGCCTTTCAGCCCGGTGCAATGAGCACGCTGCCCGTGCTGCCCATGGACGAGGTCTGCACCAGCTACTACCTGCGTTTGCGGGTGGCCGACGAGGCCGGTGTGCTGGCCCGCGTGACCGGCATTCTGGCCGACGCCGGCATCAGCATCGACGCGGTGCTGCAGCGCGAGGCCGACGAGGTGGGCGGCGAGGGCTCGACGCAGACCGATCTGATCATCCTGACCCACGACTGCGTGGAGGCCCGGATGAACCAGGCCATGACCAAGATGCAGGCCTTGAGCAGCGTGCTGGCGCCCATCGTGCGCATCCGCAAGGAGGAGCTGGCCTGATGCGCTACCTCTCGACCCGCGGTCACCCGGATCGCCGGCGCTTTTGCGAGATCTTGCTTGAAGGCCTGGCGCCCGATGGCGGCCTGTACCTGCCTGAAAGCTACCCCCAGATGGGCGAGCGCTTGGCCGAACTGCGCCAGGTCTGGGCCACGCGCGGCTATGCGGACCTGGCGTTTGAGATCCTCAAGCTCTACATCGACGACATCCCCGAGGCCGACCTGCTCGCGCTGTGTCGCAAGACCTACACCCAAGCGGTGTTTGGCACGCCGGACATCACGCCGATCAAACCGCTCGAGGACGGGCTTTTCCTGCAAGCCCTGTCCAACGGCCCGACCCTGGCCTTCAAAGACATGGCCATGCAGTTGCTGGGCCACTT
The DNA here is from genome assembly GCA_044350985.1 of Polaromonas sp. Taxonomy (GTDB): domain Bacteria; phylum Pseudomonadota; class Gammaproteobacteria; order Burkholderiales; family Burkholderiaceae_C; genus Polaromonas. Next base: position 3,075 of record JBILGP010000159.1, read on the forward strand.
GTTTGAGTACGAGTTGGACCGGCGCGGCGCAGAGCTCAATATTCTGGGGGCCACCAGCGGCGATACCGGCAGCGCTGCCGAATACGCGATGCGCGGCAAAAAGGGCGTGCGGGTCTTCATGACCTCGCCCCACGGGCGCATGAGCCCGTTTCAGCAGGCGCAGATGTTCAGCCTGATGGATGCCAACATCCACAACCTGGCGATCGAGGGCGTGTTTGACGACTGCCAAGACATCGTCAAGGCCGTCTCGAACGATCTCGACTTCAAGCGCCGCTACAAGATTGGCACGGTCAACTCGATCAACTGGGCCCGGCTGCTGGCGCAGGTGGTGTACTACTTTGCCGGCTACTTTCAAGCGACAAAGGCAGACACGCAAAAGGTCAGCTTTACCGTGCCCAGCGGCAATTTCGGCAATGTCTGCGCCGGCCACGTGGCGCGCATGATGGGCCTGCCGATTGCCCAATTGGTCGTGGCGACCAACGAGAACGATGTGCTCGATGAGTTCTTTCGCACCGGCATCTACCGGGTGCGCGGCTCGGCTGACACGCACGAGACCTCCAGCCCGTCGATGGATATCTCCAAGGCCAGCAACTTCGAGCGTTTTGTGTTCGATCTGCTCGGCCGCGATGCCGGGCAAACCCGGGCCCTGTTTCAAGATGCGCTCAATGCGCAAGGCCACTTTGACCTCAGCGGGCATCCGACCTTTGCCGATGCGCGCTCTCGCTACGGCTTTGTCAGCGGAAAGAGCACCCACACCAACCGCCTGGCCACGATCCGGGACACCTTCGATCGCTTTGGCGTGGTGATCGACACCCACACCGCCGATGGCGTGAAGGTCGCGCGCGAGCATCGGCTGGCGGGCGTGCCCATGCTGGTGCTCGAAACCGCGCTGCCGATCAAATTTGCCGCCACCATTGAAGAGGCCCTGGGCCGTCCGCCCGAGCGCCCGCCAGGCTTTGAGGGCCTGGAGGCCAAGCCCCGGCGCTTCGAGCGCATGCCGGCCGATGCGGCTTTGGTCAAGGCATTGATTGCCCGGCAGGTCGACGCCGGCACAGCCCGATGAGCACGCCCGCAACGCCTGCCCGCGCCGCGCTGCGACCGCTCGACGAGGCGCTGGCTGAGTTGCTCACCCGCGCGCAGCCCACCCTGCCCGCCCAAACCGTCTCGACCTTCGACGCCGATGGGCGGGTGTTGGCGCAAGACTTGGTCTCGCCCCTGGACGTGCCCGGCCACGACAACAGCTCGATGGACGGCTACGCGGTGCGTCTTGCTGATCTGGCCGATCTGCCTGCGGGCGGCGTGCAGCCTGTCTCGCAGCGCATTGCCGCCGGCAGCGCCGCCGCGCCTTTGCAAGCGGCCTCGGTGGCGCGCATCTTCACCGGAGCGCCGGTGCCTGCGGGTGCCGATGCGATCGTCATGCAGGAAGATGTGGCGGTGCTCGATGATGGCCGGGTGCAGATCAAGGCGCAGCCTTCGGCCGGGCAGTGGATCCGTCGCCGTGGCGAAGACGTGGCCCGCGCGGCGGCCGTGCTGCACAGCGGCCAGCGCCTGTCCCCGGCCGAACTGGGTCTGGCGGCCAGCATCGGCTTTGCTACTCTTGAGGTGGCGCGCCGGCCACGGGTGGCGCTGCTGTCGACTGGCGACGAGCTGGTCATGCCTGGCGATGTGGCCCCCGCGGCCATGAAGCCCGGTGCGATCTACAACTCCAACCGTTTCTTTTTGCGCGCGCTCTTGCAGCGCCTGGGCTGTGAGGTCAGCGATCTGGGCATCGTGCCCGACCGGCGCGAGGCCACGGTGCATGCGCTGGCCGAGGCGGCGCGCAGCCACGACCTCATCTTGACCAGCGGTGGCGTGTCGGTGGGCGAAGAAGACCACATCAAGCCGGCGGTGCAGGCCCTGGGCGAGTTGCAGTTGTGGCAGATCGCCATCAAGCCGGGCAAGCCCTTTGCCTACGGCCGCGTCAACCGGGCCCAA
>JBILGP010000160.1:0-5045 GCA_044350985.1 Polaromonas sp.
GGCCCGCATCGAGCGCGCGCAATTCATCGACAAACTGCGGCTCAAAATCAAACCGCTCCTGGCTGTTGTGCCAATAGGTCTGCTCGCTGATATGGCGGGCCAGGTCACGCGCCGGATCGACCGCCGGGTTGAGCAGCACCGCACGCACGCCGCGCCGCTGGGCCAGCCAGGTTGCATAAATGCCGCCGAGGGACGAACCCATTACCGCCATGCTCGCCGCTGGCCAGTCGCTGGTGGCCTCGTCGATGAGCCGTGCCGCCTGGCGTGGCGAGGCCGGCAGCTGTGGGCAGCACCAGGTCAGTGTGGGCCGGTTGGCAGCCACCCAGGCGGCCATCTTGCGCGCCTTGGTCGACTGTGGCGAGGAGCGAAAGCCGTGCAGGTAGAGCAGGTGGGTCAGCGCGGGCAAGGTCGGCATCGGGCGAGGGTGGGGCTGTCTGGCCCTCTCAGTCGCGCACATCGGCCACCACTTTGCTGCCAAAGTCGCCTCGGTCCAGGTAAGCGAGCACCCGCTGGGCGGCGGCGGCGGGCGAGGCCAGCGAGCCGCTTTCTTTGAGCGCAACAAAGTTGCCTCGGTCCGGAAAGCCCTCGGGCTGGCCATTGCGCAGGTCGGCCTGCATGTCGGTATCGATCACGCCGGGGGCCAGGGAGACGGTCTGTGCCGGGTTGGGCAGCAAGGCTTCATCAAGCGCCACGCAGCGGCTGAAATGGTCGAGGCCGGCTTTGGTGGCGCAATACACCGCGCTGGCGGCCATGGCCCGACGCCCCAGCCCAGAGGAAATCTGCAGCACCCGGCGCCTTGCCGGCCAGGCGCGCGTGAGCTCAAGAAAGACCTGCGTGAGCAGCATCGGCGCGGCCAGGTTGATGGCCAGCGTCTGCTCGATGCCGCTGCCGGGTGCCTGCTCAAAAGGCCCAAGGTGGCCGATGACGCCGGCGTTGTTGATCAGGGTCGCCGTCTCAAACGACGCCCCGTCCTGCGCTTGCAGCCAGGCGCCCAATCGCTGCGCCACCGCCTGCGGCCGCGACAGATCAGCCTGCCACTGGGTCAGCGCCGTGCCATGGCTTTGCGCCAGCGCAGTCAACTCATCGTTTTGGCCCCGCGCAATGCACAGCAAGGTGCGCCCGGGCGTGCAAAGCTGCTCGGCCATGGCCAAGCCCATGCCCCGCGAGGCGCCGGTGAGGATGGTCAGTTCTGCCATGTTTTGGCCTCCTTCAAAAACGAAAAATCTCGGTGGCGCGCTGCCCCGCCGCGCCTGACTGCGCGAATGTCCCCCGAGGCAGCTGCGCTGCCTCTCCTCCTTGGCAGCTGCGCTGCCTTTCCTCCTTTATTTCGCTGCGTCAGGCGCGGCGTGTCAGCGCGGGGGGTGGACTGCGCCGAAACCGGGGTCATGCCCCGATTTTCTTCCTAGTTGCGCCATAGCCAGATTATTCCGAGATGTGGGTGTCCCGACATTTGTGCAGCAGAGCACCCCGACACCCACGTCTTCCCCCAGAAACCTGCCCAAAGGAAACTGGGTCGAGAGAAAACTGGGGTGAGGGTTCAATTTCAGTGTGAATATCTTGCAACCAGGCATCAGGCCTCGGGCCTCGCTGGCATAACCCGACCTGGGTCTGGCCGCGGCGCAAGGATAATTGAGCCATGTCCTCAGCCCTCCAAGCCCCGCCGTTTTGGCGACGCCTGTCGCCCTTGTGGGATGGGCTCGATGGGCCTTTGCTGGCCGCTGTGGTTGTGCTGGCTGCCGCTGGCATGCTGATCATGTATTCGTCGGGCTTTGACCATGGCACGCGTTTTGTCGACCATGGTCGCAACATGCTGCTGGCCGGTCTCATCATGTTGACGCTGGCGCAGGTGCCGCCGCAGCGGCTCATGAGCTTGGCGGTGCCGCTGTATGTGCTGGGCGTGGCCCTGCTGGTGGCAGTCGCGCTGTTTGGCATCACCAAAAAGGGCGCAACGCGCTGGATCAATCTGGGTGTGGTGATACAGCCCAGTGAGATCCTCAAGATCGCCACGCCCTTGATGCTGGCCTGGTGGTTCCAAAAGCGCGAGGGTCAACTGCGGCCGCTGGACTTTGCCGCGGCGGCGGTGTTTCTGGCCCTGCCGGTGGGCTTGATCATGAAGCAGCCCGATCTGGGCACGGCCCTGCTGGTGCTGGCCGCTGGCCTGAGCGTGATCTTTTTCGCCGGTCTGTCCTGGCGGCTGATCGTGCCCCCGCTGGTGCTGGCCGTGGCCGGCATGGTCGCTTTGGTGCTGCTCGAGCCGCAGGCCTGCGCGCCGGGTGTCGACTGGCCGCTGCTGCACGGCTACCAGCAGCAGCGGGTGTGCACCTTGCTGGACCCGACGCGAGATCCGCTGGGCAAGGGCTTTCACATCATCCAAGGCATGATCGCCATCGGCTCGGGCGGCTTGTTCGGCAAGGGCTTTATGGCGGGCACGCAGACCCACCTCGAATTCATCCCCGAGCGCACCACCGACTTTATCTTTGCGGCCTACGCCGAGGAGTTTGGCCTGCTGGGCGTGCTGGTGCTGATTGCCGGCTTTGTGTTCCTGATTCTGCGCGGGCTGGCGATTGCGCTCGATGCCTCGACCCTGTTTTCGCGGCTGCTGGCCGGTGCGTTGACGATGATCTTTTTTACCTACGCTTTCGTCAACATGGGCATGGTCAGTGGCATCTTGCCGGTGGTCGGCGTGCCGCTGCCCTTCATCAGCTACGGTGGCACGGCCATGGTGACCCTGGGGCTGGCGCTGGGCATGCTGCTGTCGATTGCGCGCGCCAAGCGTCTGGTGCAGACGTAAACGGCGGCGTCCAACGCCTGGACCGCGGCCGGGCGCAATCGCTTCTCAGGTCTTCGTCGCGCCGCAGGTCTTTACAGGCTCTGCCGCTGCCAGCCGGCCTGGGCTTCCTACAATGGGCCGCATGAACACCTTGAAATCATCAGCCGGCGCAGGCCCGGCCCTGGGCCAATTGCCCTTGCCCAGCCCTGTGGGCACCCGCGATCGCCTGCGCGTTGCCGAGCAGCTTTTGCTTGCGCCTTTCGGGCTCGAGCGCAGCCACCTGAGCCGGGCGCTGGCCGAGATCAGCTCGCGCGGCGCCGATGATGCCGATCTGTACTTTCAGTACACGCGCAGCGAAGGCTGGAGCCTGGAAGAGGGCATCGTCAAGACCGGCTCGTTCAGCATCGACCAGGGCGTCGGCGTGCGCGCGGTCAGCGGCGAGAAAACCGCGTTTGCCTACTCCGATGACATCTCCTGGGCCAGCTTGCTCGATGCCGCGCGCACGGTGCGCACCATCTCGGCCGCAGGCGCCCAAGGCCGGGTCAAGGCGGCCGCCGCGCGGCGCGTCAAGGTGGCAGCCAGCCGCTCGCTCTACGCCGGGCTCGATCCGATTGCCACGCTCGGCAGCACCGACAAGGTGGCGCTGCTCGAGAAGGTCGAGCGCCTGGCCAAGGCCAAGGATCGGCGCGTGGTGCAGGTCATGGCCGGTCTGGCCATGGAGTACGACGTGGTCCTGGTGGCGCGCGCCGACGGCACCCTGGCTGCCGACGTGCGGCCGCTGGTGCGCCTGAGCCTGACGGTCATTGCCGAGCAAAAAGGGCGTCGCGAGGTTGGCTCGGCCGGCGGCGGCGGGCGCTTTGGCCTGGCTTATTTTGACGATGCCCTGGTCAGCCAGTACGTCGATGAGGCGGTGGAGTCGGCCCTGACCAATCTCAAATCGCGCCCGGCTCCGGCCGGCGAGATGACGGTGGTGCTCGGCCCGGGTTGGCCCGGCGTCTTGCTGCACGAGGCGGTGGGCCATGGCCTGGAGGGCGACTTCAACCGCAAGGGCTCGAGCGCGTTTGCCGGGCGCATTGGCCAGCGGGTGGCCGCCAAGGGCGTGACGGTGCTCGATGACGGCACGCTGGCCGACCGGCGCGGCTCGCTCAACGTCGACGACGAAGGCCACGCCAGCGCCCGCAATGTGCTCATTGAAGACGGCATCTTGCAAGGCTATATCCAGGACTCGCTCAACGCCCGGCTGATGAAGGTCAAGCCCACCGGCAATGGCCGGCGCGAGAGCTATGCCCATCTGCCCATGCCGCGCATGACCAACACCTACATGCTCGGCGGTGACAAGAGCCCCGATGAAATCGTCGCCTCGATCAAGAAGGGCCTGTACGCCACCAATTTTGGCGGCGGTCAGGTCGACATCACCTCGGGCAAGTTCGTGTTTTCAGCCAGCCAGGCCTATTGGGTGGAAAACGGCAAGATCCAGTACCCGGTCAAGGGCGCCACGCTGGTGGGCAACGGCCCGGATGCGCTGACCCGCGTCTCGATGATCGGCAACGACATGCGGCTTGACTCGGGCGTGGGCACCTGCGGCAAGGAGGGCCAAAGCGTGCCCGTGGGGGTGGGCCAGCCCACCTTGCGCATCGACGGCCTGACGGTTGGGGGCACGGCCTGACGCCCCGACAGGGCCTGGGCTGGCCCTGTGCTATATTCACCGGCATGGTTTTCGCTTCGTTTTATTTTGCTTACTTTTGGTTCTCTGACGCCCCCGGCGGTCGAGAGGTTCACGCGTAGGCAGACCGATACACGCAGCAAACCTCCCCAACGAACCGCCGGCCCAGCCCGGCGGTTTTTTTTTAGCCCTCAGATCACGATCCAGGAGTCCGTCATGAATGCTTCCCATCCGACCGCCGGCGAGCCTTGGTATGCGCGTCCGCTCGACAAGACCAGTCAGACCGATGACGAACGCATCAAGGACATCACCGTGTTGCCACCCCCTGAGCATCTGATCCGCTTTTTCCCGATCCGGGGCACGCCGGTCGAGGGCCTGATCGGGCGCACCCGCGCGGCCATCTCCGACATCATGGCCGGCCGCGACGATCGCTTGCTGGTCATCATGGGGCCGTGCTCCATCCACGATCCGGCTGCGGCCCTCGATTACGCCAGGCGGCTGGCTGAGCAGCGGGCGCAATACGCCGACACGCTGGAGATCGTGATGCGCGTGTATTTTGAAAAGCCGCGCACCACCGTAGGCTGGAAAGGCCTGATCAACGACCCCTACCTC
>JBILGP010000161.1:0-5029 GCA_044350985.1 Polaromonas sp.
CCCTGGCTGCTTGCACCACCGCCCCCACCACGGCGCCAAGGCAGACCCAGCTGCCAGCGCCGGCACCCAGTCCAATAGCCGGGCCGGCCACGGTGCACACGCCGACTCAGTCGCGGCCTCAGACCCAAATTGGGCCACCAGCGGCCGGCACAGCGCCGGCTCAGGCGATCGCGCCGGCAGCGCCATCTGCGCTATCTGCGCCATCTGCGCCATCTGCGCCGCTCCCCGCAGCGTCGTCCGCACCCCTGACTGCGCCGCCGTCTGCGCCGGCCTCTGCAGCGACATCCGCGCGGCCGTCCGCGCCGCCGATCGGACCGATGTTCGCTCCACCCTCTGTGCCACCCTCTGTGCCGCCGTTTGTGTCACCGTCCGCAACGTCGGTTCAGACCGCGCCGCCTCAAGCCGCGGCGGCGCCTGTGCTGCCCCTCGCACCCGCGCCCATGGCGGCCGGGCTACCGGCGCCCTCTGGGCCACCGGCACCCGTTGTTGCAGCAACATCGGTTGCGCCTGCGGGGCCCGCTGCTACAGAGGCACCTTGGCGGGTGGCCAGTGCCACCACGCCCGAGGCCTACCGGCAAGATGGCGCGCAGCATCTGTACGACGCCTACCGCGACCGTATCTTCAAGGGCAAGATGCCGCCTCTGCTGTATGCGATTGGCGTGCTCAATGTGGCCATCGACGGCCGCGGTGCGGTGCGGCGGCTCGATTGGATGCGGGCGCCGCAGCATGCGCCCCAGGTGGTCGCTGAAATCGAGCGCATGGTGCGCGCAGCCGCGCCATTTCCGGTGCCGGTGCACATGGGCGGTGTGATCTACACCGACGTCTGGCTTTGGGACAAGAGCGGGCGTTTCCAACTCGATACCCTGACGGAGGGCCAGCAGTCGGTTCAGCCCGCAACTGCCCCCACGCCCGCCAGTCGGCCACCGGTCAGTCGGCCGCCGACCAGCGGCTCGCCGGTCAAGCCGGTGGTCAAGCGCACCGAGCCGGCCCAAGCACGCTGACCGGTGCCGCGGCTGCGGTCTTTAGTCGGTGGCTTTGAACAGCGCAGCGACTTTGCGCTTGGTTTTGATGTTGGCCGATACCCGCGAGGGCACTTTGGCGCTCGACTCCCAGGCCGGCTGCTCGGGCGCTTCGGGGCTGGGCTCGTAGGGCCGGTCAAAGAAGGGGTCGGCCGGCTTGGGCGCGGGCCTCGGGGGCCGCTCGGCTCGCTCCGCCCTGTCGCTGCGGCGGCCGCCTCGCTCCTCGTCGCGCGATAGGCGCGAGCCGTCGTTGAGGCGCTCGCGCCGCTCGCCGCCGCGGTGGTCTTCGAGCTCGAACGGCTCAATCTCGATTTTGTTGCGGATGAGCTTTTCGATATCGGCCACCAAGCGGGTGTCGCTCGACGCTACAAAGCTCACGGCCAGGCCCGAGGCGCCCGCCCGGCCGGTGCGGCCGATGCGGTGCACATAGTCTTCGGCATTGAAGGGCACGTCAAAGTTGAAGACCGCCGGCACATCCTTGATGTCCAGGCCGCGGGCGGCCACATCGGTGCACACCAGCAGATCGACCTCGCCCTTCTTGAAGGCATCGAGCGCTTTGAGCCTCTCGTCCTGGCTCTTGTCGCCATGCAAGGCGGTGGTCTTGAGGCCTTCGCGGTCGAGCGAGCGGGCCAGACGTGCGCAGCCGAGCTTGCTGTTGACAAAGACGAAAGCCTGGCCGATGCCGCGCTGGCGCACGATCTGCTTGAGCGCGGCGCGCTTGTCATCGGTCTGCACGCTGAAAAAATGCTGCTCGACCGTTGACGCGGTGGCATTCGATCGCGCCACCTCGACCGTCACCGGGTCTTGCAGGTAGCTGGCCGCCAGCCGCTTGATTTCGGGGGAGAAGGTGGCCGAAAAAAGCAGCGTCGTGCGCTTTTTGGGCAGGTAGCTCAGGATGCGCTGCAGGTCGGGCAAAAAGCCGATGTCGAGCATGCGGTCGGCCTCATCGAGCACCACGTATTCGACCTGGTTGAGCACAGCGGTCTTGGCTTCAATGTGATCAAGCAGCCGGCCCGGCGTGGCAATCAGCACCTCGACGCCCGCCTTGAGTTCGGCTGTCTGCGGTTTCATGTCCATACCGCCAAAGACCACGGCGCTGCGCAGCTTGGTGTGCTTGGCGTACAGCTTGACCTGCTGAGCCACCTGATCGGCCAATTCGCGCGTGGGCAGCAGCACCAGCGCGCGCACCGGGTGGCGCGCCGGTGAGGTCGAGGCGTTCTCATGGACCATCATGCGCTGCAGCAGCGGCAGTGAAAACGCCGCCGTCTTGCCCGTGCCGGTCTGCGCCGCTCCCATCACGTCGCGTCCTTGCAGCACCACGGGGATGGCTTGGGCCTGGATGGGCGTCATTGACTCGTAGCCCATTTCGGCCACCGCCTGGGCCAGATGGGGATGCAGTTGCAACTGGGAGAAAGACTGTGTCATAAGTTGGCTATTGTCTCATTGCGGGCCCTGCGGTCCCCAGGGGGCCTGCCCCGGCACGCTGATCAGCTCGTACTGGCCCGGCTGCGCTCCCAGGCGGGCGGCGCTCAGGCGCCGGCCCCAGAGACAGCCGGTGTCCAGTCCCAGGGTCTCCTGGATCCAGCCTGGTTGCTGGTCCTGCCGCTCGATCGACAGGGTCGACCAGTGACCAAAGGCCACGCTCTGGCCTTGCGTGCGCCGGCCCGGCACTTCGAACCAGGGCCGATAGCCCTCGGGCGCCTGGCTCGGCGGGCCGTTGGCCTCAAATTCCATGGCCCCATCGGGCGTGCAAAAGCGCAGCCGTGTCAGGCCATTGACGATCACCCGCAGCCGGTCCCAGCCTTGCAGCCGGTCATGCCAGCGCTCGGGCTGGTTGCCATACATATGATGAAAAAAATCGGCCCATTGCGCACTGCGCAGCACATTGTGCACCTGGCCGGCAAGCGCCAGCGTGGTCGCGCTGGTCCACTCGGGCAGCACACCGGCGTGGACCATCAGCCAGCCGTGCTCCAGGCGCGCCAGCGGCTGCTGGCGCAGCCAGTCGAGCAGCGCCGGCCGGTCGGGTGCCTGCAAGATGTCCACAAGCGTGTCACGCCGGCCAGGCGGGCGCACACCGGCCGCGCAGGCCAGCAAATGCAGGTCGTGGTTGCCCAGCACGGGGCGGGCGTCCAGGGCCATCAGGGTGCGCAGCACGCCCAGCGAGTGCGGGCCCCGGTTGACCAGATCGCCCAGGGGGTAGAGCGTGTCGCGGCTGGGCGAGAAGTCGACCTGCTTTAGCAAGCGCTGCAAAGGCTCAAGGCAGCCTTGCAAATCGCCGATCAAGTACAGTGCCATGGTCGAGATTGTCGCCAAAGGCACCATGGACGTTCTGCTGATCGTTTTTCTGACCTTGCTCAATGGCGCATTTGCCATGTCCGAGATGGCCCTGGCGGCCAGCCGCAAGGTGCGCCTGCTGGCCGATGCCGAGGCCGGTGACAAGGGCTCTGCGGCCGCCCTGGAGTTGATGGACCAGCCCACGCGCTTTCTTTCGTCGGTGCAGGTGGGCATCACCTCGATCGGCATGCTCAATGGCATCGTCGGTGAGGCGGCGTTTGCGACCGGTCTGGCGATTTGGCTTCAGGCCTGGGGCTTGCCCGCAGGCGCGGCCGGCATCACCGCCACGGCGCTGGTGGTGACCGTGATCACTTTCGTGACCATCGTCTTTGGCGAGTTGGTGCCCAAGCGCATCGGCCAGCTGTATCCGGAGCCGGTGGCCCGGCTGATGTCGCGGCCCATGATCGCGGTCGCGTCGCTTGCCGGCCCCTTTGTTCGCCTGCTGTCCTTTAGCACCCAAGTGGTGCTCAAGCTGCTGCGTGTGGATGTCGACGCCAAGCGCGCAGTCACCGAAGAGGAGATCGAGGCCAGTTTGGAAGAAGGGGTTTCGGCCGGGGTGATCGAGCAGCAGGAGCACCAGATGGTGCGCAACGTCTTTGACCTCGACGACAGGCTGCTGACGTCCATCATGCGCCCGCGCGCAGAAATCGAGTGGCTCGACGCTGCCGACACCGTGTCTCAGGCCGTGGCCAAAGCTGCGGCCAGCGGCCACTCCTGGTACCCGGTGTGCCGCGGCAGCCTCGACGACGTGGTTGGCGTGGTCAAGGTGGCCGCCTTGCTCGCGCCTGATGCGAGCACTCAGGCTCGCGCCGATCGCATGGATGCCCATGCGCAGCCGGCGGTGTTCGTGCCCGAGACGCTGTCAGGAATGGAGTTGCTCGAGCGCTTTCGCGCCGAGCCTTCGCGGCTGGTGATGGTGGTCGATGAGTACGGGGTGGTGCAGGGCATGCTCACGCCGCTCGATCTGCTCGAGGCGATCACGGGCGAGCTCAAGCCGCAGACCCAGATCGACGCCTGGGCGGTGCAAAGGGCCGATGGCTCCTGGTTGCTCGACGGCGTCATGCCCGTCTCTGAGCTCAAGGCGCGGCTGGACATCCGCTACCTGCCGGCCGAGGAGAAGGGGCGCTACAACACGCTGGCTGGGTTGCTGCTGGCGGTCAGTGGCAAGCTGATGCACACCGGCGAGCATCTGCATTGCGCCGGCTGGCGTTTTGAGGTCGTCGATCTCGACGGCCGGCGCATCGACAAGGTGCTGGCCACCGCCTTGCCGCCAGCTCCCTGCGAAGACGAGGCGGGCTAGGCCGGGCTTTACCCGAGCCCAGCCCAATGCGCGAGGCCTTATCGCAGTCGCGTTCATCGGTCAGGTTCTCTTGCCTGCGCGCCGACGGGTTACGGGTTGTTACAAAACGGACGAGCCAGCTCGAACGCTCTTCTTTATGCTGCGAGCAGGAGACTTCGACATGACATTGCTCTCATCTTCTGCACCACCGGCGCCCTGCGTCGGCGAGCTGGCCACCTGGCTGGCCCATGAGTTGCGCAACCCGCTGGCCCCGATTGCCGCGGCGGCCGACTTGCTCGGGCGCGAGCCCCCGGCCGAGCAGGTGCGCCAGCTGGCCCTCGTGATCGAGCGCAATGCTGCGCGCCTGCAGGCTCGCATTGACGAGCTCGTGCGCGCC
>JBILGP010000162.1:0-5026 GCA_044350985.1 Polaromonas sp.
GAGGCCCCAGACCACCAGCGCCAGCGTGGTCAGCACCGTGTGGCCGGCCGTCAGGGGCAGCACGGCCATCATCAGGGCGACGACGGTCAGTTGGATGGCGGTGGTTCGCAGCACCCCGAAGCGGTCGGCCGCCCAGCCGCCCATGAGCGTGCCAATCACGCCTGCGCAACCGAAGATGGCCAGCACCACCGACAAGCCGGTGGCATCGAGCCCGTCGAGCTCTTGCAGCACCGGGCCGATGTAGGTGAAGACGCCAAAGATGGCGGTAAACGTCAGCAAGGTGCGCAGCCAGACCCGCCAGACCGGCCACTGGCCAGCGGCCGTGCGCAGGCTGCCGGTGACCACACTGCCGGTGGTCGCGGCCGGCACCAGCCGGGTGGCCAGCAGCCAGACGCACACACTGGCGCCCGCAGCAAGCCACAGCGGCCAGCGCCAGCCCCACTGCAGGCCGATCCAGGTGCCCACCGGCACGCCGACGGCGTAGCACACGCTCTGGCCGAGGTTGGCGATCGACAGGGCGCGGCCCCGCTGGGCCACCGGCACCAGGCTGACCGCGGTGGCCGATGCGGCAGCGGTGAACATGACGCCTGCGCCCATGACCACTCGCCCGATCATCAGCCAGCTCAGGCTGGGTGCCAGCGCACTGATCAAGCTGCCCGCACTGAACAGCCCGAGTGCCAGCAAAATGGTTCGGCGCCGACTCCAGTGCCCGGTGGCCAGGATAAGCATGGGCGCCAGCACCGCCGCGCCCAGCGCATAGGCGGTCATGGCCTGGCCGGTGGCCGCCAGGCTCACCCCCAGGGCCACGCTGACCGGCTCAAGGATGCCGCCGAGCACGAAGGCGCTGCTGCCGATGATGAGGTTGCAGAAGGCGAAAAAGTACAGCAGGGAGGGCATAGGGGCACAGCCGGTGGTCGCGGCAGCTTAGAGTTGCGCGCCCACCGATGCGTAGATGCGCGGTGCGTAGTAGGTCTTGCTGCGCTCATTAATGCTCGCCCCAGCGTCCCGGTACGAGCGGCTGCGTTCAACCGGCGCGTCGCCCAGGTTGTAGACGCCCACCCGCCAAAAACCTTTGCGGGGCACCGAATGGCCCACGTGCGCATCGAGCGTGATGCGCGAGCGCTCGCGCCCGCTGAGGGTGGGGGTGCTCAGGGAGGCCGGCCCGTTGAGGCTGGCCGACAGGCCACCGAAGGTGCCGCCCGTGCGGCGCATCGGCTTGGCTGCGCCCAGGCTGAGGGTGTAGCTGGGCTGGCCCGGGATGGCCGTGCCCTCGCGCGGGCCGTCGCTCATGCGCGATTGCAGCACGGTCGCGTTGGCCGTGAGCATCCAGTCGCGCGCCCAGCCGCTGCTCGCCAGTGGCCGCTTGATATCGCCCTCCAGGCCAACCGTCTGGGCGCTGCCGATGTTTTGCCGCTGTGAAACCCACGAGCCGGACTGTTCGAACAACTCGGTGGCGATCACATCGCCCGTGCGGCGCATGAACAGGCTCAAGCCGGCCTGGCCTTGGCCGGGCAGGCGCTGCTCGACGCCGATGTCGAAGGTTTGGGTCACCTCGGGGCGCAAATTGGGGTTGCCCAGCTGGTCGGGGTTGGTCGGGCTGTTGTCGCCCTGACTGGGCACGGCCCGGTCGAGCAGGTCCCACACGCTGGGCTGGCGCGTCACGCGGGCGATGTTCATGCGCCACTGGGCTGTTTCGGTGATCGGCGTGCGGGTGTGCAGCGAGGGCTGCCAGAAGTCCAGTTGCTGCTGGCTGCGCGTTTCGTTGACTTGCGACTGCAGCCGCACCGACTCGCCGCGCAGGCCCAAGGTCAGCGTGGTCTTGGCGGGCAGCTCCCATTCGTTTTGGCCCCACAGCGCCAGCCGCTCGATGCGCGATTGCAGCCGCTCCAGGCCAGCGCTGCCGGTACTGTCGAGGCTGCTGCCGTGGGCCTGGCGGTTCTCGTAATCGATGCCGGTCATCCACAGCAGCGACTCACGCGAGCCGGTGAGCTTGGATTTGAGCTGCCAGGTCGACTCGGTACGGTCTTCGTCGTAGCGGCTGCCGCTGGCGCGCTGGCGCAGCAACTCGTCGCTTTGGCGATTGCCCGACCAACTGCTCTCGAGCTTGCCCACGCCCAGGCGGCGCGTCCAGTCGCCGCCGAGCTGCCAGGAGTCGCGCTCGGTTTTCGAGGTTTCCGATCGCAGTGTGCTGCCGTCGCTCAGGCGCTGCAGGTAGCTGCCGTCGGAGCTTGAGCCGCTGATGTTGCCGCGCAGCGAGACCTGGTCGCGGCCGATGCGCCCGCTCAGCCGGGGGATGAGCATCCAGTCGCGCCGCTCGGTGCGGCTGCGCGCATCCGATCGGCTCAGGGCCGTGGGCGATTGGCTCTCAAGCTCCTGGTCAAAGCCGCTGATGCTGTCGGCCAGCCACACCCCCATGAAGAACGACCAAGGCGGCCGGCTCGGTGTCTGAGGATCACCACCAATGGGGCCGGTGCGCATCAGCCACAGGCGCGGGTTGTGATCGCCAAAGGCGACGTGGTCGGTCAGGCGGAACATGGCGCTGCGCTGGGGCGAGGCCTGGCGCAGCACGATGTTGACCGTGCCACCGCTGGAGCCGGAGAACTCGGCACTGGGCGAACGCACGATTTCGATGCGCTCGATCAGGTCGGCCGGCAACTGGTCGATCGGCAGTTGCGCGCGGCCGGCCGAGCGCTGGCCGTCGATCATCACGCGGGTGGCGCTGCCGTCGAGTCCGCGCATGCGAATTTCGATGCCGCCGTTGGCACCGGTGGTCACCTGCAGACCGGGCAGTTGGCGTAGCACATCGACGGTGGTGTCCACACCCATCTGCTCGATGTCCTGTCGGTCCACCACGACCAGCGAGCCGGCGGCCTGGAAGCGCTCCTCGATCGAGCGGCGTGAGCTGATCACCACCTCGCGCAGGGTCTGGCCACTGGTCACGGGGCCGCCTGGGCCTTCTTCGGGTCCCATCTGCGCCTGGCTGGTCGCGGCGGTCAGGGTGCTGGCGAGCAGCACGGCGGCGCGCAAGGCGCGGGCTGGGCGCAAGCGTGGGGTGGGGGTGTCGGTCATGGTGGCTGGGGCGTGCGGTGCGCCGATGTGGCCGCGAGGCCGCCGATTATCCGGGACTGGGCCTGGCGGCGCTGGAGGCGGGCTCTGGCGCTATTTCAGCGCAGGCGCAGCGGCGTGATCTCGACCGTCGCTGCGCCGTTGCCGATCCAGATATGGCCGTCTTGCACCGTCACCTGCAATTGCATGCTGCGCTCGCTCAGGCCTGCCAGGGCCTGGCTTTGCGCCGCCTCGATCTGCCAGACGGCCAGGTTGTCGGCGCGTGTGATTTTGTTTTCCAGGCCTTTCCACCACACCGGCGTGCTGCTGGCATGGCTGTAGACGCTCACTCGCTCAGAGCGCCCCGCCGCCCGCATCAGGCGCTTGTCATCGGGCTGGCCCACATCGATCCAATGCCGCAGGGCCCCGGTGTAGTCGCGGTGCCAGAGCGCGGCTTCGTCCACGTCCCACAGGTCCTTGGCAAATTCGAGTTGACCGGCCTCGTCGCTGCTGGCCACATTCAGGGCAAAGGCCAGCAGCCGCACCATCATGCGCTCGTCGGTTTCCGAGGGATGGCGTGCCAGCGTGACCGCATGGTCGGCATACAGCGCGCGGTCCATGTCCGCGATTTGCAACTGCGCTTTGTAGATGGTGGCCTTCAATGCCATGCTCGCTGCTCCGGTGAGGCAAAACCTCCATTGGAACCCATAAGCGTGAAACCATGAACCGCAAGCCATGAACCGGGCGCCGGTTGTCGTTCAAAAAGGTAGCGCGCTTTGCAGGTGCAGGCTGCGCCCGCTGATTGGATGCGTGAGCATCAGCGCGCTGGCGTGCAGCAGCAGGCGCGGCGCTTGCGGACCCGCGTCGTTGCCGTAGAGCGCGTCACCCACGATCGGATGGCCGATGGCTTGCAGGTGTACGCGCAGCTGGTGCGTGCGCCCGCTCAGCGGTTGCAGCAGCAGCCGTGTGGTGTGGTCTGCGCACTGCAGGATCTGCCAGCGCGTCTGGCTGGGCTTGCCGAGCTGGGGATCGACCTTTTGCAGCGGTCGACGGGGCCAGTCCACAGCGAGCGGCAGATCGATCAGCCCTTGCCCCGTTGCGTCAGCTTGAAGCTGACCGTGCACGACCGCAACGTAATGCTTGTGGATCTGGCGTGCTTCAAAGGCCCGACTCAGCTGCCTCTGGCTGTGCGGGTTGCGCGCCATGAGCAGCAGACCCGAGGTGGCCATGTCGAGCCGGTGTACGGTCAAGGCGCCGGGCCAGCGCGCCTGCACCCGCGCGCTCATGCAGTCTTGCTTGTCCGGTCCGCGGCCGGGCACGGACAACACACCGGCGGGCTTGTCGAGCACCAGCAAATCCGCATCCTGGTAGATCAAACGCTGCTCGATGCTGGGCGTGCATGACATGGGGCGCGATTATCGGCGCGCTGCGCTGTTACAGTGGCCCCCCATGTCTTCAGATACCGGACTGCGCGACCTGCTGCGGCTGGGCGACTACATGCGCATGTGGGGTGCGCGGCTGGCCAGCACGGCGGCCCAGCAGATGCTGATGGTGGCCGTGGGCTGGCAGATGTACGAGCTGACCCACAGCGCCTGGGACCTGGGCTTAGTGGGGCTCTACCAATTTGCGCCGGCCCTGCTGTTTACCTTGGTGGCCGGTCACGCGGCCGATCGGATGCACCGTGGGCGCATCATCGCTGCGTGTCTGATCGGACAAGCCCTGGTGGCCTTGGTGCTGCTGGCGGCCACCGCCGGTTGGCGCGATGCCGGCGCCTGGCTCAGCCGCGACCTGCTGCTGGGCCTGTCCGTGGTGCTGGGGCTGGCGCGCGCGTTTCAGATGCCGGCCCAGCAGGCTCTGGCGCCGCAACTGGTGCCTGCGCCCTTGCTGCCCAGGGCCACCGCCTTCAATTCAACCGGCACCGAGGTGGCGGTCATCGGCGGGCCGGCCCTCGGCGGCCTGGTGTTCGTGGCCGGCGCCGGCG
>JBILGP010000164.1:0-4997 GCA_044350985.1 Polaromonas sp.
TGCCCACCTGCTGGCGCGCCTGCCTGAGTTCGGCCGCCGTCAGACCGGTCAGGTCTTGCCCGCCCAGACTCACCCGACCACAGCTGGGCGTTTCGAGCAGATTGACCAGGCGCAGCAAGGTGCTCTTGCCCGCACCCGAAAAGCCCAGCAGACCCACCACCTGCCCTTCGTCGAGCTTCAAGTCGGTCGGATGCAGGGCATGGATGGGTGCCTGCACAGTACCGTAGGTTTTAGAAACGCCTGACAATTCAATCATGGTCACGGTTGTTCAGAGGGGTCGCTGGGCTAGGTGGCATGCATCAGCGCGCTTGCTGCGCGGCTCGCCAGGCGTCGACCACCTCGCCCAGGCGCGGCATCCAAACCTGATCGAGCGACTGCGCCACATCGAGCACACGCTCAAACAAGGCAATGCGCGCGGACGAGCCCATGACCCAGGGCCGCACACAAAAATGAAACAAGCGCGCCGATTGGGCCGCGTCGCGATTGAGTTGGCGCAAAGCCTTGCCAAAGTGGTCTTCCAAAATGGCCGGGTCGCACATGCGGTTGATGAGCACCGTTTGGTCGTCAAAATCGGCCCACAAGGGCGTGGCCACCAGATCGCCCGGCGTGCTCATCCGGTAAGGCTGCTCGTCGTTGGCCCAGTCTGAGAGGTACTCCAGCCCCTGCTCGCCCAGCAACTGCGGGGTGAGCGTCGATTCGCTGTAGTCGGCGCCAAACCAGCCGCGCGCATGCACACCGCAATCGGCCAGGCGCTGCAAGGTCTCGCGAATGTAGGCGCGCTCTTGCTGCACATCCATGCGACTGGTCTGGGGCCGCGTGACCGCCAGGCCGTGGGCAATGAATTCGGCGCCATCGGCCACCAGGCGGTCAAGAAGGTCGGGGTAGAGCTCGGCCGTTAGCGCATCGATGGCTACCGTGGGCCGCACGCCGCGCCGGCGCAACGCATCGAGCAGTCGGAAGATGCCCACCCGGTGCCCGTACTCGCGGGTGGACACACGCGAGATGTTGGGAAAGTCGCGCACCAGACCGCCGCCGACGCTGTGCACCTGCGGCCAGCCTGAGGGCAAGGGGTCTTCGTAGGCCTCCAGCACCAGCAAAGGCACCACCGCCAACTGACCCGGCGCCCGCCACTTGAGCGGCGCTCGCTCGGGCCAAGGCTCCCAGCGGCAGTGGGGGTGGTCGTAGCCAAGCTGCCGGCTCGCCGGCCAGGGGCCGGGCTGCATCGTGACGCAGGGCTCAACCGGCTTGAGCACCGCCACCTGGCTGGGCCTGGCCTGGCACCTGCGCTCGATCTCGCGGGCGTGGGCCACCTGCTCGTCGTAGTGGTGCTGCAAAAAATGCTGGGCAATCTCGTCGCCGGTGGCCCACCAGACGCCATCGTGCCCGGCCATGTGGTCGAGCACTTCGCGCAGATGCCCCACATGGTGGGGCTGGCCAATCTGATAGGGGTGCAGCGCCACACAAAACACCCGACCGCCGTCAGCGCTTTCCGCGTAGAGCCGGTCGAAGGCCGCCTTGCAGGCGTCGACAAAATAGCGAGCGCCATAGGGCCGGCCGTCCCACAGGGGCGCGTCGTTGAGGTCGTAGCTGTAGGGCATTGAAACCAGCCGATGGCCAGCCACCTGGATCGGCACAGGCACATCGTCGTGCACCCAATCGGCGTGGTAGGTCAGACCCGACTCGGCAATCAGCGCCGGCGTGCGCGCCGTGTTGGTGATGGCCGGCGTCAGGATGCCTTGCAAATCGGCACCCGTGTGGCGCTTGAGCGTCTCGATGTTGTCGCGGTAGAAGGCGCGCTCCTGCGCCTCGTCCATGCCGTAGAGAAAACGCGTGTTGTACAGGCCGTGGCTCATCACCGCCCAGCCGCGCTCGCGAATGAGCTGGGCGATCTGCGGAAAATGGTCGAGCAAAGCCAGATTGAGCGAGACCGTGGGACGCACCGGATACTGGCTCAGCACCTCGTCCATGCGCCAGATGCCGATGCGGTTGCCATAGTCACGAAAACCGTACTCGCGCACATCGGGATGGACCGGCACGCGGTCCCAGGTCTCGCGCCCCACCGCAGGCGGCGGGGTGTACTCATAGAACTCCACATTGGGCACCACCCAGACGGCCAGCCGCTTGCCGCCTGGCCATTGCACCGGCGGGCGACCCAGGACAGGCGCGTATTGAACAAAGTCGCGAATCGAGGGCATGGTGTGGGGTGTGGACAGCTGGCTGCGGTGGATCAAGGTTGATCGAGGTGGAGCCGCAACTGCCCAGCATCTTTGAGCTGCGCCAAGTTCTGCAACTGGTCAAACAAGGCCTGCGCCTGCGCTCGGGCCATGCCAGCGGCCTCGGTGCAGCCCATGAATTTGTCGTGCAACTGCGCTGCACTCAGGGGCGTGTCGGCATGGCCCGTGGCCCGGCGCACCTGAGGCGAAGGCAGGCGGCGGCCATCGTCGAGGTGGACAAAGATTTGGTCAAAGGGCGCCGCATCGCGCCAGCCCGGCTCAAAGTCTTCGGTGGTGTGGATTTGCACCAGCGACATCAGCCGCACGATCACCGGATCGCGCACCACCTCATCGCGCAACTGCGCCATGCCCACCGCCCCGTGGCGCAGGGCGCAAGCCAGCGCAAATTGCAGGCTGAACTTGGCTTGCAAGGCATCGGTGGGCCGGTGGTGCGGCATAACGGCCGCGTGACGCACACTGATGTGGGCATCGATACGGCTGATGCGCTCAAGCGCATCCTCAAACGCGATCGGGTGCTCACGCTGCAAGGCAGCGTGCAAGGCCAGGGCGGCATCAATCCCCCGCTGGGCCGATCCGACCACCGGGTACTTCTTGATGTTCAGGCCCAACTGGGCCAGGCGCCAACGCCCGGGCTCGGGCGCGGGCGCTTGCAGATCGACTCGGCCCTGCGGCGAAAACGCACGCAGCAGACCGTGCTGGCCTTCGATCGCACTGGCCGAGGCCTGCAAGCCGCAGCGCGCCATGCCGGCGGCCTGCAGCCCCACCCAGGCCGCACGGCCGCCATGAAACGGCTTGGCCATCGTGCCAAAGTTCTCGAACACGCCACCAGCGCTGGACGCGGCCAGTGCCAGGGCATGCCGGCTTTGAGTGGCATCGAGGCCCCAGATCACACAGGCTGCAGCGGTGGCGCCCAAGGTGCCCAGCACCGCCGTCGGATGCCAGCCTTGCTCGTAGTAGAGGTCCTTCTCGCGCAAAAACGCATCGGACCAGATCTCATAGCCAATGGCGTAGGCGCGAATCAGGGCTGCGCCGTCGACCGGCGATCGGGCGGTATCTGCGGCCGCCACAATGGCCGGCACCAGCACCGCACTGGGGTGATTGGAAAACGCGAAGTCGTCGTAATCGAGCGCGTGGGCTGCCGTGGCGTTGAGCAGGGCCGCTTGTTCGGCCGACACACGCAGACCATGGCCCATGACCCGTGCCACTGGCGCTGCGCCCTGCTCCTGCACCCAGCGCAGCAAAGCCTGCACCGCACCCTCGCGGCAGCCGGCAAGCGCCACACCGATGACATCGGTCCAGCCCAGCACCGCCAAATCGCGCACCCGATCGGGCACAGCCAGGTTCGCACTGCCGGCGATCAAGTCGGCGTAGGCTTGCGTCAGCGGCGTGTTTTTTGTATGCAATTGGGACATTGATCTAACGAACGGCGAAAAATTTCATTATGCGACGACCAAAGCTTGGGCTATTATGCATACAATTTTCGAGCCCGACAATCACCCGCCCCATGTCTTCGTGGTCCCTGACCGCCAGCCAAGCCAGCGCCCTGATGGCGCAAGGCCGTCTGAGCAGCCATCAATACGTGAGCGACTGTCTCGAGCGCATCGCACAGCGCGAAAACCAGGTGCGCGCTTGGGCCCACCTCGATGTGCAAGATGTGCTGGCACAGGCACGCGCACTCGACGCCCAGCCCCGGCGCAGCCCGCTGCACGGCATACCGGTGGGGCTCAAAGATGTGATCCGCACAAAGGATCAGCCCACCGCCTTCAACTCGCCCATTTATGCCGGCCACCGCCCCAATGAAGACGCGCACTGCGTGGCGGTGCTGCGCAGCCTGGGCGCGGTCATCATGGGCAAGCTGCAAACGCTCGAATTTGCCTGTGGCGGCAACTTCCCGCCCACACGCAACCCCTGGGATCTGGAGCGCACGCCCGGCGGCTCGTCGTCCGGATCGGGCGCCGCCGTGGCCGACGGCATGGTGCCACTGGCGCTGGGCACGCAAACCGGCGGCTCCACGATCCGCCCTGCCGCGTTTTGTGGCGCCTGGGGCATGAAGCCAACCTGGGGCCGCATCCCCTTTGATGGCATCAAGAGCTTCGCACCTCACCTCGACACCGTGGGCCTGTTCGCACGCAGCGCCGACGACCTGGGCTTGCTGCTGCACGCCTACGGCCTGCTGTCGGACCCCCTGGAGCCAGCCGTCCCCGAGATCGGGCAGATGCAACTGGCCGTCTGCCGAACACCGCTTTGGCAGCAGGCCGATGAGCAGGCGCGCCAGGCGTTTGACGCCCTGCTCGAGCGTCTGAGTCGCGGCGGGGCCCATCTGCACGAGATCGACTGGCCGCAAGAGCTGGCCGACATCAACACCTGGCAAGACGAGGTGATGCAAGACGGCGGACGCAGCGCCTTCCTGCCCGAGATGCTCAGCAGCGCGCACCTGCTGCACGCAGACTTCAAAGCCAAGCTGGCCAATCACCTCAGGCTCACGCCGGCGCGGCTGCGATTGGCACTCGATCGCATCGCCCAGGCGCGCATGGTGTTCGAGCAATCCATCGGCTCGGCCGATGCGGTGCTTACGCTCAGCGCGCCCGGCCAGGCGCCGCTGGGCCTGCACACGCAGGGCATGGCCACCTTCAACCGGCTGTGGACGGCGCTGCAAGTGCCTTGCATCAGTGCACCGGTGCTCTGGAGCGAGCTTGGATTGCCCCTGGGCCTGCAGCTCATCCACCGCCGCTACGAAGACCACCGCTTGCTGGCGGTGGCCCA
>JBILGP010000163.1:0-4997 GCA_044350985.1 Polaromonas sp.
AGAGTCCATCTGATACCAAACACAGCATGCAAACACCACACAGCAAAACACTGGGCGTCGTCGGTCTGGGGTCGATGGGCATGGGCGCTGCAGGCTCTGCCCTGCGCGCAGGCGTTGCCACCTGGGGATGCGACAACCGCGCGCAGGCCCGTGAGCAATTCGAGCAGTTGGGTGGCCGGGCCGTGTCGACACCGCGCGAGCTCGCCCCGCACTGCCAGGTCGTGCTGGTGCTGGTGGTCAATGCCGCCCAAACCGAAGAGGTGCTGTTTGGCCCTGACGGCTTGGCCGACCACCTGGCACCGGGCTCGGTGGTGATCTGCTCGGCCACCGTCGATCCGGCTGCACCGCCGCAGTGGGAATCGCGACTGACAGAAAAAGGCTTGCTGCTCATCGACGGACCGGTCTCCGGCGGCGCCAAGAAGGCGGCCGAGGGACAGATGACGGTCATGGCTTCCGGCCGGCCGCAGGCCTTCGAGGCCGCCGCAGAGCTGATGCAGACCTTCGCTGGTAAGGTCTACCGGCTCGGCGATCAGGTGGGCATCGGCTCGACGGTCAAGATGGTCAACCAGCACCTGGCCGGCGTGCACATCGCCAGTGCCTGCGAAGCCATGGCGCTGGGCATGCGAGCCGGCGCCGATCCCAAGCAGCTCTATGAGGTGATCTGCAATTCGGCCGGCATGAGCTGGATGTTCCAGAACCGCGTCCCCCACATCCTTGAGGGCGACTACACGCCGCTGTCGGCTGTCAACATCTTTGTCAAGGACCTGGGCATCGTGCTCGATGCCGCCCGCAAGCTGGCCTTTCCGCTGCCCCTGGCCGCAACTGCGCATCAGCTCTACCTGGCCACCGCGGCCATGGGGCATGGGGGCGAAGACGACTCCGCTGTGGTGAAATACTACTCCGCACTGGCCGGACTCGAATTGCCCACAAAGGACGCGGCATGATCCTGGGCGTGATTGCGGACGATTTCACCGGCGCCACCGACGTGGCCAGCATGTTGGTGCGCGCCGGCATGCACACCGTGCAGGTGATCGGCGTGCCCACTGGCGCCCTGCCCCAGGCCGACGCCGTGGTCATTGCACTCAAGACGCGAACCTGCCCGCCGGCCGAAGCGGTCGAGCAAAGCCTGCGTGCGCTGTCGGCCCTGCAAGGTGCTGGGGCCCGGCAGATTTACTTCAAGTACTGTTCCACCTTCGATTCGACCGCCCAGGGCAATATCGGACCGGTTGCCGACGCCCTGATGAAAGCGCTCGGAGCCAAGATCACGATCGCCTGTCCGGCTTTCCCTGAAAACGGTCGCACCATCTACCGCGGCCATCTTTTCGTGGGCGACCTGCTGCTGAGCGACTCGAGCATGCGCACGCATCCGCTCACTCCCATGCTCGATGCCAACCTGCTGCGTGTGCTCCAGCCCCAGACTGAGCAGCAGGTCGGTCTGCTGCCTGAGCCGGTGGTGACGCAGGGGCCCGAAGCGATCGGCCAGGCTTTGCGGGCGCTGCAGCGCCAGGGCAAAGGCATCGCGGTGGCCGATGCCACCGACAACCAGCACCTGCTGAAATTGGCTGAAGCCTGCGCCGACTTGCCACTGGTGACCGCCGGCTCCGGCCTGGCGCTGGGCCTGGGACCGGCCTACGCCCGCCGCGGCTGGTTCACACCCAAGGCCGAAGCCGCGCGGTTGCAACCCGTGCTTGGTCGCGCCGCAGTCGTCAGCGGCTCGTGCTCGCAAGCCACACAAGCCCAAATCGCGCACTGGAAAGCCGCTGGCCACGCCAGCCTGCAGATCGACCCGCTGGCGGTGCATCAGGGCCGGCAAAGTGCGCAGCAATTGAAAGCCCAGGCGCTGGCCTTGCTCGATCGTGGGCCGGTGCTTGTTCACGCCGCGGCTGACGCCGACAGCGTGCGGGCCGCGCAAAGCCAACTGGGTGTGCAGCAAGCCGGTGATCTGACCGAGCGCACGCTGGCGGCGCTGGCCCAGGCGCTGGTTGAAGCCGGCGTGCGCAAGCTGGTGGTGGCCGGCGGCGAGACCTCTGGCGCCGTGACCCAGGCGCTGGGCATCGAGCGCCTGCGCATCGGCGCGAGCATTTGCCCGGGCGTGCCCTGGACGCAAGGGCTGTGGCAGGGCGAGCCGCTGTGGCTGGCGCTCAAGTCCGGTAACTTCGGCGGGCCCGATTTTTTCAGCGCGGCGCTGGACTGCGCGGACGTACAAGCCTAAGACCCCAGCCATGAGCCGCGTGCCCATTCCACCCGAGCAGCAGCCCCTGCGGCAGGAGGTCTGCCGGATCGGCCGTTCGCTCTTTGAGCGCGGGCTGGTGCATTCGACCGCAGGCAACATCAGCCTGCGGCTCGAGCGCGGCTACCTCATCACACCCACAGACGCTTGTCTGGGCTTTCTCGAGCCTGAGCAATTGGCCTGGGTCGACGAAGACGGCCAGCAGTTGGGCGGTGAGCGCGCCAGCAAGACGCTGGCCCTGCACCGCTGCATCTACGCCGGCACCCAGGCCCGCTGCGTGCTGCACACCCACAGCACACACCTGGTGGCGCTGACCTTGCAGGGCATCTGGAGCGAGCAAGCGATCCTGCCGCCGATCACGCCCTACCAGGTCATGAAGGTCGGCCCGGTGCCGTGGCTGCCCTACCACCGCCCCGGCGATCCGCAGGTCGCCCAGCGCATCGCCGACTTGCTGCGCGTGGCCAGCGCGCCGCCCCGCGCCGTGATGCTCGACCGGCTTGGACCCGTCGCCTGGGGCGAAAGCGCCGCGCAGGCCATGGCCATCCTCGAAGAACTTGAAGAGACCGCTCGCCTGTGGCTGCTGTGCAATCCCCGCCCCCAGCCGCTGACAGCGGCGCAACTCCAAGAGTTGCAGCAGACTTTTGGTACACCTTGGTAAGAAAGAAAGACATGCTGCGCTTTGCCGCCAACCTGACCATGATGTACAACGAAGTGCCCTTTTTGGAGCGCTTCGCCGCAGCGGCGGCCGACGGCTTCGATGCGGTCGAGTACCTCTTTCCCTACGACTTCACGCCCGACGACATCGCCAAGCGGCTGCAGGACCACGGCCTCAAGCAAGTCCTGTTCAATCTTTCACCAGGAAACTGGTCGGCGGGCGAGCGTGGCATGTCATGTCTGCACGACCGCCGGGAAGAGTTCAAGCAGACCATCGACACCGCCTTGGTCTATGCCCATGCCACTGGCGTCAAGAATCTTCACATCATGGCCGGGATCGAACCCCCAGGCTGCGATCTGCAACTGCTGCACCGCACCTACATCGACAACCTGAAGCTGGCCTGCGACCGACTGGGAGAGCACGGCATCACGGTGATGATCGAGCCGATCAACCGGCGCGATATGCCCGGCTACCACCTCAACCGTCAAGCCCATGCCCACCAAGTGATCACCGAGGTGGGCCGCAACAACCTGAAGGTGCAGATGGACCTGTACCACTGCCAGATCGTCGAGGGCGACCTGGCCACGCGCATCAAGACCCACTTTTCCGGGATCGGTCACCTGCAAATTGCAAGCGTCCCCGAGCGGCACGAACCCGACGAGGGGGAGGTGTCTTACGCTTATTTATTCGACCTGCTCGAAACCCTGGGCTATGCTGGCTATGTCGGCTGCGAATACCGACCCCGCGCCGGCACAAGCGCGGGGCTGGGCTGGTGGCGCCAATACACCCAAGGTCGCACAAGCTGAATTTTCCCCAACCGGCCCTCTGCGGCCTTTTATTGACCTCAACCAAGGAGACCACGCCATGACCCTTTCCTCTCTGTTCAAGCCGCTGGCTGTTGCCGCCCTGATGACCGCCATGGGCGCGCAGGCGCAGACCACACTGCGCATCGGCTACGCTGTCCCGACCAACTCCCACTACGGGGTCGGCTCCACCGTGTTTTGCGAGGAGATTGAAAAAGGCACCCAGGGCCGCTACAAGTGCCAACACTTCCCATCGAGCGCCCTCGGTGGCGAGCGCGAGATGATCGAAGCGGTCCAGCTGGGCACGCTCGATCTGGTCAACACCTCCACCGGCCCGCTGGGCAACTTCGTGCCCGAGGTCAAGATCGTCGACATCCCCTTCCTGTTTCGCGACTACGACCATGCCCGCAAGGTGATGGACGGACCGATCGGTCAAGACTTGCTCAAGAACATGCAGGCCAAGGGCTTGATCGGCC
Source organism: Polaromonas sp. (assembly GCA_044350985.1). GTDB lineage: Bacteria > Pseudomonadota > Gammaproteobacteria > Burkholderiales > Burkholderiaceae_C > Polaromonas. The sequence goes on from JBILGP010000163.1 coordinate 4,165, forward strand.
TGGCCTGGGCTGAGAACGGCTTTCGCCACATGACCAACAGCAAGCGTCCGATCCGCACCGCAGACGACGCCAAAGGCCTGAAGATGCGCACCATGGAAAACAAGGTGCACATGGACGGCTACAAAACCTTTGGCATCCTGCCCACGCCCATGCCCTTCCCCGAGCTGTTTACTGCTCTGCAGCAAGGCACGGTCGACGGTCAGGAAAATCCGATTCCGGTGATTTTGGCGTCCAAGTTCTCCCAGGTGCAAAAACACCTCTCGCTCACCGGCCACGTCTACTCGCCCGCCGTCATCATTCTCTCGCCAGCCGTCTGGAACAAGCTGTCGGCCGCCGATAAGAACGTCTTCCTGGAGGCGGGCAAGAAAGGCGCTGCTGCGCAGCGCAAGCGCGTCAATGACGACGAGAACAACGGCATCGCGCAACTCGAAAAAGACGGCATGCAGGTCATCCGGCAAGTCAACGGCGATAGCTTTCGCAAGGCTGTGACCCCGGCCTACCAAGAGTACGCCAAGGAGTTCACCGCCGCCAAGATTGCGGCGATTCAGGCGGTTCGCTGAAACCGCATCGGGCAGGGTGCGGCCATGGGTACGGCTGCACCCTGCTTGCAAGTTGCGTTTAAACCTCAGGACGCAAGGCCATGAAAAAACTCATCCTACAGATCGATCGCTACACCACCGGCCTGAGCCTGCACGCCGCCTGCGCCCTGCTGGCTGTGATCAGTGTTCTGGGCCTTTGGCAAGTGGTGTCGCGCTTTGTCTTCGAGCAGCCGTCGACCTGGACTGAAGAGGCGATGCGCCGCCTGATGATCTGGATGGTCATGCTGGGTACCG
>JBILGP010000165.1:0-4987 GCA_044350985.1 Polaromonas sp.
CCTGATCGTTAGCCGCAGTGCCCGTCTGATGCAAGCGCCCCTGCATGAGGCCGGCGGCACCGAGATCGCTCGCCGCTCGCGCGGCACCCCGCGGATCGCCAACCGACTGCTGCGGCGGGTGCGTGACTATGCGCAGGTCAAGGGCGACGGCACCATCACCCTGGAGATGGCCAATCGGGCGCTGGCCATGCTCGATGTCGATCCGCAGGGTTTTGACATCATGGACCGCAAACTGCTGGAGGCGGTGATCCACCGTTTCGATGGCGGGCCGGTGGGGCTGGACAATATCGCGGCGAGCATTGGCGAGGAAGCGGGCACGATCGAGGATGTGATCGAGCCCTACCTGATCCAGCAGGGCTATTTGCAGCGCACGCCGCGGGGCCGTGTGGCCACGGCCGCCGCTTACCGCCATCTGGGGCTGATTGCACCCTCGGGGCGCCACCCGGCCGGTGAGCTCTTTGGCCCGGTCGATGGTCATTGACGTGTCATTCAATGGCCTTAAGCTTGCGCAGCATGAAACACCGTAGCTTTCGGTGGATCGGTGTGCTGGCGCTGGCCTCGTGGCTCGCTGGCTGCGCGGTCAGCCCGGGTGCCGATGGACCCTCCTCGCCAACGCCCTGGGAGCGCGCCGGGCAATCTGGCGCGGCCATTGCCCAGGTGACGACCGATGCGCCCAGTTTGTGGCAGCACCAGAGCTTTCCGGGCAAGCGCAAGAACCAGTACCGCTATGTTTGGCGCGAGGGCCGACCGGCCATGGCGGTGCAGTCCGAAGGCGCGATCAGCGCCCTGCGCAAGGTGATGCACACGGGCTCGGCGCCGGTCGAGCAACTGCAGTTTTCCTGGAAGGTGGCCTCCTTGATCGAGCAGGCCGATCTGCAAGACAGCTCCCGCAGCGATTCGCCGGTGCGCATCGTGTTGGCCTTCGATGGCGATCGCAGCCGGCTATCGGCCAAGGACGCGATGCTGTCTGAACTGGCCCGCACATTGACGGGCGAGGAAATGCCCTATGCCACCTTGATGTACGTCTGGTCCAACCGCTTGCCGGTGGGCAGCGTGGTCAGCAGCCGGCGCACCGACCGCATCCGCAAGATGGTCATCCAATCGGGGCCCGATGGGCTCAACCGTTGGCTCGACTACCAGCGCGATATCAAGGCTGATTTCGAGCGTGCTTTTGGCGAGCCGCCTGGGCGTTTGATGGCAGTGGGCATCATGAGCGACACCGACAACACCGGCGGGTCGGTGCGCGCCTGGTATGGGCCTGTGACCCTGCAGCGCGCGCCTTGAAGCCGAGCGCCGTCTTGGCTGGCGCTCAGGCGTAGCGCTTGCTGCGCAGCTTGCTCTTCATGTCCTGCAGCATGGGCTGCAGCATCCGTGAGTCCAGCCCCAGGGCGACGCAGGTGGCCAGGATGTCGATGATCATCAGGTGCATCAAGCGCGAGACCATGGGGCTGTAGCGGTCGTACCCCTCGGGATGGTCGGCGGCCAGGTGGATGTCGCCAGCGGCCGCCAGCGGCGAACCACTGGCCGTGATCACGATCACGGTGGCGGCGTTTTTGCGCGCGATGTCGGTGGCATCCATCAGATCGCGTGTGCGCCCCGAATTGGAAACGACCACCAGGCAGTCGCCGGCGCGCAGCAGCGAGGCGCTCATGACCTGCATATGGCCGTCGCTGTGCGCGATGGTGTGCACGCCGAGCCGAAAGAATTTGTGCTGGGCATCCTGTGCCACGATGCCCGAGTTGCCCACGCCGATGAATTCGATGCGCCGTCCCTGCCGGCAAGCGCCCAGCAAGGCGTCGACTGCCTTGCCTATGGCATGGGTGCTCGCCTCATTGCGGTACTTGAGGAAAGCGGCCACGGTGTTGTCGATCACCTTGACCGTCACGTCGCTGACCTTGTCGTCGCTGTCGACGCTGCGGTGGATGAAGGGCACGCCCTCGCGCACGCTGCCGGCGAGCTTGAGCTTGAAGTCTGACAGGCCGTCGTAGCCCAGGCTGCGACAAAAGCGCACCACGGTGGGCTTGCTGACCCTGGACTGCGCCGCCAATTCGCTGATGGGCTGGCGTGCGAAGGCGGCCGGGTCACTGAGCACCAGTTCGGCCACCCGCTGTTCGGCAGGCGCCAGGCTGGGCAAACAGGCTTTGATGCGATCGAGCATGGCAGTTGGGTGTGCGTCCAGCGGCAGTGTAACTGAGTTACTGAGTTTTTAGGTGGCAGTTACCTGACCAGGCGGCCGGCTGGAGGGCCTACAGCCGCGCTGCTGCGCCGCTCAAGGCCCGCCGATAATCGCTCCCCATGAACCAACTTGATGCGCTCAGACAGTACACCACGGTGGTTGCCGACACCGGCGACTTCATGCAGCTCGGACAGTTTCAGCCGCGCGATGCCACCACCAACCCTTCGCTGATTCTCAAGGCGGTCAAGAAACCCGAGTACCAGCCCTTGCTGCGTCAGACCGTGCAGGCACACCGGGGTGAGCCGATGGATCAGCTCATCGACCGCCTGCTCGTGCGTTTTGGCTGTGAGATCTTGTCCATCATCGCGGGTCGTGTCTCCACCGAAGTCGATGCGCGGCTGAGCTTTGATGTGCGCGCCACGGTGGCGCGGGCCGAGCGTCTGATGGCGCTTTATCAGGCGGCCGGCATCGGGCGTCAGCGGGTGTTGATCAAGATTGCCGCCACCTGGGAAGGTATCGCTGCGGCGCGCGAACTCGAGCAGCGCGGCATCCACACCAATCTGACCTTGCTGTTTTCCTTCGGCCAGGCCTTGGCCTGTGGCCAGGCTGGGGTGCAGCTGATATCGCCTTTTGTCGGCCGCATCTACGACTGGCACAAGAAGGCTGCCGGCAGCGCCTGGGTTGAGGCCGAGCATGCCGGACCCAACGATCCCGGCGTGCTCTCGGTCCGGCAAATCTTCAATTACTACAAGCGCTTTGGTATCCGCACCGAAGTCATGGGTGCGAGCTTTCGCAACGTTTCGCAGGTGCTGGCCCTGGCCGGCTGCGACCTGCTGACCATCAGCCCCGAGCTGCTGGCGCAACTGGCCGCCAGCGATGCGCCGGTGGCGCGCGCGCTCGATGCAAGCGCGGCGCAGGCACTCGATTTGCCCGAGCAGCGCCTGGACGAGCCCGCCTTCAGGCTGGCGTTGAACCAAGATGCGATGGCCACCGAAAAGCTGGCCGAGGGCATCCGCGCTTTTGTCGCCGATGCGATCGGGCTCGAGCAGTTGTTGCAGGCCGCTTGAATGAGCTTGCCACCGACGCTGCGCTGCGACCGCACCCCGGCGTGGCAGGCGCTGCGCGAGCATTTTGATCGAAGCGGCCGCAGCTTCGATCTGCGTCAGGCTTTTGCCAGCGACGCGCGTCGCTTTGACGAATGGAGCCAGCAGGCGCCTCATGTCTTTGCCGACCTGTCGAAGAACCTGATCGATGGGGCCACCGAGGCCCTGCTGCTCGAACTGGCGCGTCAGTGTGGGCTCGAGAGCTGGCGCGATGCGATGTTTGCCGGCCAGCCGATCAATCTGACCGAGCAGCGCCAGGTGATGCATGTCCTGTTGCGTCAGCCCCGATCCGAGCTTGGCGATGGCCAGCCCTGGGCCCATGATCTGGCCGCGGTGCACGAGACCCTCGAGGCCATGCTTGCCTACGCCGAGCAGGTCAGGGGCGATGCGTCCATCACGGACGTGGTTAACATCGGCATCGGCGGCTCCGACCTGGGCCCTTGCATGGCGGTGCGCGCGCTCGACAGTTTGCGTCTGCCGGGCAAGCGGTTTCACTTTGTCTCTAATGTCGACGGCCATGAGCTCGAGGGCCTGCTCAAGACTTTGCAGGCGCGCAGCACCCTGTTTTTGGTGGCCTCCAAGACCTTCACCACGGCCGAGACCATGACCAACGCGCACTCGGCGCGGCGCTGGTTTGAGGGGCAACTCGGGCAGGCGGCGCAGTCGCTGCTGCCTCGGCATTTCGTGGCGCTGACGACGAACGTCAAGGCGGCCGCCGAGTTTGGCATCACCACGACCTTCGGGTTTTGGGACTGGGTCGGTGGCCGTTATTCGCTGATGTCGGCCATCGGCTTGCCGCTGGCCATCTCCATCGGCACCCAAGCCTGGCGCGCGTTCTTGGCGGGCGCGCATGCGATGGACGAGCACTTTCGGTGCGCCCCCCTGGCGAGCAACCTGCCGGTCAGGCTGGGTTTGCTCGACGTCTGGTACCGCAATTTCCACGGCTTTTCCTCGCGCTGCATTGCGCCCTACCACAGCCTACTGTCGCGTTGGCCCGCCTATTTGCAGCAATTGGAGATGGAGAGCAACGGCAAGCGGGTGGACCGCAGTGGAGCGGCCTTGCCCTTCGAGACTTCGCCTGTGATTTGGGGCGAGCCGGGCACCAACGGGCAGCATGCTTTTTTTCAGATGCTGCATCAGGGCACCGGCGTCACGCCGGTCGAGTTTGTCGTGGTCCGTCAGCCCGAGCATCACTTGCCCGGTCACCATCACAAGCTGCTGGCCCATGCGCTGGCCCAGGCGCAGGCGCTCATGGTCGGTCGAGTCGATGCGGGCGGCCATCGGCATTTCCCGGGTAATCGGCCCAGTACCGTGTTGGTGCTCGATCGGCTCGATCCGGCCAGCTTGGGCGCCTTGATCGCCTTGCACGAGCACCGGGTGTTGACCAGCGGCGCGATCTGGGGCATCAACAGCTTTGACCAGTGGGGGGTCGAGCTGGGCAAGGTGCTCGCTGCCGATCTGGAGCCGCGACTGGACTCGGGCGACGCGAGCGGGCTCGACGGTTCTACCGCGGGTTTGCTCGCCCGATTGCGCCCATGAATCTGGTTTTTGACTTTGGCGCCGTGCTGTTCGACTGGCGGCCGGCTGCGCGGGTGGCGGCGCGCTTTGCCGGTTTGGTGCGCAGCGACGAGCAGGCGCGCGATCTGGCCCACGCGATCTTTGCCCACCCCGACTGGCAGGCGTTTGACTGCGGTCTGGTCGAGCTCGA
>JBILGP010000166.1:0-4976 GCA_044350985.1 Polaromonas sp.
GGTGCACGGGCGCAAGCTCGGGCGCGAGCTAGGCGCCAGCAGCCCAGTGGCCGGCGACGGGTTTCGCACGCTCAATCTGCGCTTTTCGCACCCGCAGCCTGCCGCCAGCGGGATCTTTGTGGTGCAGGTCCATGGTCTGACGGCCGCGCCGCTGGCGGGCGTGGCCAACCTGGGCGTGCGCCCCTCGCTCGATCCGACCGATATCAATCGGGGCCAGGTGCTTTTGGAGAGCCATGTGCTCGACTGGCCCGCCGATCTCGCGGTGGAGGGGGGCTACGGTAAAATCGTGCGCGTGGATCTGCTGCACAAACTTCACGACGAGCTCAAGTACGACGGCCTGCCGGCGCTCACCCGCGGCATCGCCCAGGACTGCGAGGACGCCAGGACCTGGTTTGCGTCGCGCCACGACCAGACACGCCGGCAAACCACCCGCGACCGAATTTGACACGACGGCACGCCGCCAGCCTGACGCGCCCGGCCAGCCTGCTCCACCCGCCCTTTGCCTCTTTGCGGGCCAGGTCCCCGGCACTTGGGGCCCAGCCCGAACCAGCCTCCTTGCCGCCGCACCATGTCTGATCAAGCCACCGACTACCGAGCCACGCTCAACCTGCCCGACACGCCCTTCCCGATGCGCGGCGATCTGCCCAAGCGCGAGCCCGCCTGGGCTCGCAGCTGGAGCGAGCAGGGTCTGTACAAGACCCTGCGCCAAGCCAGCGCCGGACGGCCGCTGTTCGTGCTGCATGACGGGCCGCCCTATGCCAACGGCAAGCTGCATATCGGGCACGCGCTCAACAAAGTCCTCAAGGACATGATCGTCAAGACCCGCCAGTTGGCCGGATTTGACGCGCAATACATTCCGGGGTGGGACTGCCACGGCCTGCCGATTGAAAACGCGATCGAGAAGCTGCACGGGCGCAATCTCTCGCGCGACGACATGCAGGCCAAGAGCCGGGCCTTTGCCACCGAGCAGATCGATCAGCAGCGCGAAGACTTCCAGCGCCTGGGGGTGCTGGGCGACTGGGAGCGCCCCTACCGCACCATGGACTTTGCCAACGAGGCGGGCGAAATCCGCGCCTTCAAGCGGGTGATCGAGCGCGGCTTTGTCTACCGGGGTCTCAAGCCGGTGTACTGGTGCTTCGACTGCGGCTCCTCGCTGGCCGAGTTTGAAATCGAGTACGCCGACAAGAAAAGCGAAACCCTCGATGCGGCCTTTGAGGCCGACGATGCCGCGCAACTGGCTGCGGCCTTCGGCCTGGGCTCGCTCCCAGCAGACAAGAAGGCCTTTGCGGTGATCTGGACCACCACCGCCTGGACCATCCCGGCCAATCAGGCCCTCAATGCCAACGCCGGACTCGACTACGCGCTGGTCGACACGCCCCGCGGCGTGCTGCTGCTGGCGGCCAGTTTGGTCGATCGCTGCCTGCAGCGCTACGGCCTGGAGGGCGCGGTCATCGCCACGGCCAAAGGGCAGGCCCTGCAGGGGCTGACCTTTCGCCATCCGCTGCACGATGTGCCCAGCCCCGAGGGCAAGTTCAGTTACCGTCGTAAAGCGCCGCTGTACCTGGCCGAATACGTCAGCGACACCGACGGCACCGGCATCGTGCACTCGGCCCCCGCCTACGGCGTGGACGACTTCAATTCCTGCGTGGCCAACGGCCTGGCCTACGACGCCATCCTCAACCCGGTGCAAGGCAACGGCGTGTACGTCCAGGAACTGCCGCATTTTGGTGGCCAGCACATCTGGAAGGCCGTGCCGCTGATCCTGCAGACGCTGCAGGAGGCCGGCCGGCTGATGGCCACGCACACCATCACCCACAGCTATCCCCACTGCTGGCGCCACAAGACGCCCGTGATCTACCGCGCCGCGCCGCAATGGTTTGTGCGCATGGACGAGGGCACCGGGGTGTTTGAAGACCCGGCGCAAAAGCCGGCCCAGACGCTGCGCCAACTGGCGCTGCAAGCGATCGAGCAAACCCGCTTCTACCCAGAAAACGGCAAGGCCCGCCTGCGCGACATGATCGCCGGGCGGCCCGACTGGTGCATCTCGCGCCAGCGCAGCTGGGGCGTGCCGGTGCCGTTTTTCATTCACAAGGACACGGGCGAGCTGCACCCGCGCACGATGGACATCCTCGATCAGGCCGCGGCCATCGTCGAGCAAGGCGGCATCGAGGCCTGGAGCCGGGTCAAGGCAGAGGACATCCTGACGCCCGGTGAGGCGGCGCACTACACCAAGAGCACCGACATCCTCGAAGTCTGGTTCGACTCAGGATCAACCTTCAGCCACGTCCTGCGCGGCAGCCACAAGCATGCCTATGCCCGGCCGCCCCACCATGAGCAGGGACCGGAGGCCGACCTCTATCTGGAAGGCCACGACCAGCACCGCGGCTGGTTCCACAGCTCGCTGCTGCTGGGCTGCGCGCTCGAAGGACGGGCACCCTACCGGGGCCTGCTCACGCACGGCTTTGCCACCGACGGCCAGGGCCGCAAGATGAGCAAGTCGCTGGGCAATGTGGTGGTGCCGCAAGAAATCAGCGGCAAGCTCGGCGCCGAGATCATCCGGCTGTGGGTGGCCTCGACCGATTACTCGGGCGACCTCAACATCGATGACAAGATCCTGGCACGCGTGGTCGACGCCTACCGGCGCATCCGCAACACGCTGCGCTTCTTGCTGGCCAACGTCAGCGACTTCGATCCGGTGCGCGACGCCGTGCCCGACAGCGAGCTGCTGGAAATCGACCGCTACGCCCTGGCCCGCGCGGCGCAGGTGCAGGCCGACATCCTGCGCCACTACGAGGTCTACGAATTTCATCCGGTGGTCTCCAAGCTGCAGGTCTACTGCTCCGAAGACCTCGGCGCCTTCTACCTCGATGTGCTCAAGGACCGGCTCTACACGACCGCGCCCAAGAGCTTGGCGCGGCGAAGCGCGCAGACAGCGCTGCACCGCATCACCCACGCCATGCTGCGCTGGATGGCGCCCTTCCTGTCGTTTACCGCCGAGGAAGCCTGGGGCAGTTTTGGCGGCTCGGCATCGATCTTTCTTGAAACTTTTGGCGACCTTGGCACCCCCGATGCCACCGTGCTGGAGCGGTGGACGCGCATTCGCGAGATCCGCGATGTCGTCAATAAGGACATCGAGGCGGTGCGTGCGCAGGGCAAGCTCGGCTCTTCGCTGCAGGCCCAGTTGCACCTGACGGTGACCGAGCAAGACCATGCGCTGCTCGGCAGCCTGGGCGACGACCTCAAGTTCGTTTTCATCACGTCAGCAGTGACGCTGCAAGCCGGGCCGCAGTGGGATGTGCAGGTCAGCGTCAGCAGCGCGGCCAAATGCGAGCGCTGCTGGCATTACCGCGACGACGTTGGCCACGACAGCGCCCACCCTGGCCTGTGCGGCCGCTGCACCAGCAACCTGTACGGCGCCGGTGAACGGCGCCGGATCGCGTAATGAGCAAAGGCAAAACTTCTGCGGTAAGGGGCATGCTGCCCTGGTTGTCGCTGGCCCTGCTGCTGGCGCTGCTCGATCAGCTCACCAAGGTGCTCATCTTGGGCGCCTTCGAGCACGGGCAGTCCACCCCCATGACCAGCTTTTTCAATCTGGTGCGGGTGCACAACAGCGGCGCGGCTTTTTCCTTCCTGGCCGACGCCTCGGGCTGGCAGCGCTGGTTCTTCACCGCCATCGGCGTGGCCGCTACGGTGTTCATCGTCTACCTGTTGCGCGCACACCCGGGCCAGAGGCTGTTTTGCTTTGCCCTGGCCTGCATCCTCGGGGGCGCCGTGGGCAATGTGATCGACCGCCTGCTGCACGGCTATGTGGTCGACTTCCTCGATTTTCATTGGGGCGGCTGGCACTTCCCGGCCTTCAACCTGGCCGACAGCGCGATCACGCTGGGCGCGATCTGCCTGATCCTCGATGAACTGCTGCGCGTTCGGCGCAGCAAATAAGCAGGCCAGCCGCGCCGCCAGCGGCGACGCGGCCTTGGGCCATCACAGGGTCAAGATGGTGCAACCGGTGGTCTTGCGCGCCTGCAGTTCGCGGTGGGCATCGGCCACGCGCGCGAGCGGGAAGCTCTGATCAATCTGGATCTTGACCTTGCCGCTGGAAACCATGGCAAACAGGTCGTCGGCAATCTCCTGCGTGGCCTCGCGAGTTGACAGGTGCGTGAACAGGGTCGGCCGCGAGGCGTAGAGCGAGCCCTTGCCCGCCAGCACGTTGATGTCAAACGGCGGCACCTTGCCCGAGGCATTGCCGAAGTTGGCGATCAGGCCGAAGGGGCGCAGGCAGTCGAGCGACTTCATGAAGGTGTCGGCCCCCACCGAGTCATAGACCACCTTGACCCCCTTGCCGCCGGTGATCTCCTTGACGCGGGCCACAAAGTCTTCCTTGGCATAGTTGATCACATGGGACGCGCCATGGGCCTTGGCCAAGGCGCATTTTTCGTCAGAGCCGGCCGTGCCGATGAGCTGCAAGCCCAGTGCCCGTGCCCATTGGCAGGCGATCAGGCCAACGCCGCCGGCGGCCGCATGGAACAAGACGAAATCGCCCGCCTGCAGACCGCCTTGCGGCAAGGTGCGGCGCAAAAGATACTGCACCGTCATGCCCTTGAGCATCATGGCTGCGCCGGTTTCAAAGGAGATGCCCTCGGGCAGCTTGCAGACGCAGCGCGCCGGCATGACGCGCAACTCGCAATAGCTGCCCGGTGGCTGGCTGGCATAGGCGGCGCGGTCGCCCACCTTCAGGTGCGTCACGCCCTCGCCCACCGCCTCGATCACGCCCGAGCCTTCCATGCCCAGGTTCAGTGGCAGGGGCAGGGGATACAGGCCGGTGCGCTGGTACACATCGATGAAATTCAGGCCCACGGCCTTGTGGCGGATGCGCACCTCGCCAGGGCCAGGCTCGCCGACGCTGACGTCGACCAGTTGCATTTCTTCGGGGCCGCCAAAACGTTCAATTCGGACGGCTTTCGAGACGGTGCTGCTCA
>JBILGP010000167.1:0-4962 GCA_044350985.1 Polaromonas sp.
TGCCGCGTGACGCGCCAGCGCATCGGCCGGCCGGATCCAGACCGGCTCGAACTGCTCGTGCTCGTCGGCCACCGGTTGCTGGCCCTCGGGCATGCGGGCCACCAGAAAGGGCACGTCAAAGCGCTTGGGCATGTCGCGGTCGGTCATCCAATGGGCCAGCAGGTAGACCTCGTCGGCCGCCGGTTGCAGCCCCCGTGCCTGGCACTGGGCAAAAAACGGCTGGTGGCGATCGAGCGCGGCCACATCGCGGGCGTCGGCATGCTGGCCGTCGGGCCGGCGGGCCAGCAAGATGCCCAACTCCTCAAAGCTTTCGCGGATGGCCGCCAGGGCCGGCGTCAGGCTCGCCTCGTCCTGATCGGCCCGGCGGCGGCATTGCGCGTGCACGGCCGGCGAGCGGTCGTGCTCATCGATGCCACCGCCCGGGAAAACAAAAGCCCCCGGCGCAAAGCTGGCTTTGTCTGAGCGGCGCGTCATCAGCACCTCAAAGCCGCCTTCGGCCGGCCGCAGCATCAAGATGGTGGCGGCCGATCGCAGCGTTGCCGGTTCGCGTTGGGTGTAGAGCAATTGTGAAGGGCGGGCCATGGTGGGGTGGGCGAAAAATTCAAACAAGAGGGCCAGGCGTGCAGCAGCCGGTGGAGCCTTGCATGGTAAGCCAATGAGGGTTTCGGGCTGCGGGCCCCGAGCCGATAATGCGCTGATGCGGATTCAATTTACCAAAATGCAAGGCGCCGGCAACGACTTTGTCGTGCTCGACGAGACGCGCGGCCTGCTCGGTCTGACGCGTGAGCAGTACCGGTTTTTGGCCGACCGGCATTTTGGGGTCGGCGCCGACCAAATCCTGAGCGTGCGCCCGCCGCCGGCCGGTGCGCGCGACATTGATTTTTCGTACGTCATCCACAACGCCGACGGCGGCGAGGTGGAGCATTGCGGCAACGGCGCGCGCTGCTTCGTGCGCTATGTTCGCGACCGCGGCCTGTGCGATCGTGACACGGTGCGGGTGCAGACCATGAACCGGGTGCTGCAGTTGCAATTGCAGCCCGACGGCCGGGTGACGGTGGACATGGGTGCGCCGGTCTTTCAATTGCAGCGCGTGCCGTTTGACGCCAGCGGTCTGCAGCCTCGACTCCTGTCCGACTGGCCGGTCTGGCCGCTTGACCTCGGCCCGGCTGGCAGCGTCGAGGTGGCGGTGCTGTCCATGGGCAACCCGCATGCGGTGTTGTGGGTCGGTGACGTCGAGCAGGCGCCGGTGCTCAGCTCGGGGCCGCTGATCGAGTCGCACCCGCGCTTTGCCCAGCGGGTCAACGCCGGTTTTGCGCAGGTGGTCTCGCGCGGGGAAATCCGTTTGCGGGTGTTTGAGCGCGGTGCTGGCGAGACGCTGGCCTGCGGCACCGGCGCCTGCGCCGCAGTGGTGGCCGGTATCCGCCAGGGCTTGCTCGATGCGGCGGTGGAGGTGCACACGCGCGGCGGGCGTCTGCGCATTGAGTGGGCCGGCGCGTCAGATTTGCTCGCGCCGGTGCGCATGACCGGGCCGGCGGTGCAAGTGTTTGAGGGGCAGATCGAGCTGCCTTAGGGCCCGGACTTTGAGGGGGGAGTCTGGGTCTGGGCTGCAGCCCAGCCTCGGGGCTTGGACGCCGGCCACAAACCGTAGACAATGCCGGTCCATGAATCCTTCTGACACGGCTCTGGCCCATCCCATCACCGAAGACGACATCGCCAACTTCTTGGTGCAAACCCCCGACTTCTTCGAGCGCCACGCCGCCTTGCTGGCCTCGGTGCAACTGTCCAGCGGACACGGGGGCCGGGCCGTCAGCCTGCAAGAGCGCCAGGCCGAGCTGCTGCGCGAAAAGATCAAGTCGCTCGAGCAGCGCATTGTGGAGATGATGCGCCATGGCCAGGACAACAGCGCCATCGGCGAGAAGATGCAGGCCTGGAGCCGCCAACTGCTGTTGGCTGCGCAGCCGCAGGACATTCCGGCCGTCATCACGGCCGAGCTGCAAAAGCAGTTTTTGATTCCGCAGGCGGCCATCAAGGTCTGGGGCGTCGATGCGGCCTATGCCGAGCTGGCCTTTGCCTGCGGCGTCAGCCACGATGCGCAGGCCTTCACCTCCGCGCTCGGCCGACCCTACTGCGGCCCCAACAACGGGCTGGAGGCCGTGCGCTGGCTGCCCGATGCCGCATCGGTGCAGTCGATGGCCGTGATCGCCTTGCGCGCGGGCGCCGCGCCCCATGCTTTTGGTGCCCTGGTGCTGGGCTCGGCCGACCGTGAGCGTTTTCAAAGCGACATGGCCACCGACTTCTTGCAGCGCATCGGCGAGCTGGCCAGTGCGGCGCTCTCGCGCCTGCGCTCGGCCGTGCCGCCCAACCTCGACTAAGCGGCGATGTCCCGCGTGCAGGCCGCCGCTGCACAGCCGCCAAGCCCCTTGCGCCTCCCGCGGCCTTCCCAAGAGCTGGTCGATCGTTACCTGAGCCATGTGCGGGTGCAAAAGCGGCTGGCCGAGCGCACCCAGGCCCTGTACACGCAAGACCTGCTCAAGCTGCAGCGACTGGCCGCGACGGCCGGCCTGACACTCGAGCAGGTCACCACGCCCGATGTGCGCCGTTGGGTGGCCCAAATGCACGCCCGCGGCCGCAGCGGCCGTGGCATTGCGCTCATCTTGTCGGGCTGGCGCGGGTTTTATGTCTGGTTGGGCCGTCAGGGCTTGCTCGCCCACAATCCGGTGGAGGGCGTGCGGGCGCCCAAGGCACCCAAGCCTTTGCCCAAGGCGCTGGGCGTGGAGGAGGCGGTGCAACTGGCCAGTTTTCGGCAAGAGGGCGAACCGGGCGAACCGGGCGAGCGGGCCGATCTCGATGTGCGAGACCACTGCCTGACCGAGCTGCTTTACAGCTGCGGGCTGCGCATTGCCGAGCTGGCCGGTCTGGACGTGCAGGCCAGCGCCCAGGCTCGCGGCTGGATCGACCTGCAAGACGCGCAGGCCCATGTGCTGGGCAAAGGCAACAAGCGGCGCAGCGTGCCGGTCGGCGCGCCAGCGCTCAAGGCCCTGGCAGCCTGGCTGGTGGTGCGCAGCCAGTGGAGCGCTGCTCAAGGGGGCGATCCGGCCTTGTTCATCGGTCAAAGCGGCCAGCGGCTGTCGATTCGCCAGATGCAGGTGCGTCTGAAGCGCCGCTCCCTGGCCGCAGGTCTGGCCACCCCGGTGCATCCGCATATGTTGCGCCACTCCTTTGCCAGCCATGTGCTGCAGTCCAGCGGCGACCTGCGTGCGGTGCAAGAACTCCTGGGCCATGCCAACATCAGCACCACCCAGGTCTACACCCGGCTCGATTTTCAGCATCTGGCCAAGATCTATGACGCTGCCCATCCGCGGGCGCAGGTCAAGAAGTAGCGAGCCCGCACTGAGAGGGCTTGAAGCTGGCCCTGTGCGATGCCGTGGCGCGACAATGGCGCCATGAAATCCATACGACTGCATGCGGGCAAGGAAAAGTCATTGCTGCGCAAGCACCCCTGGGTGTTTGACGGGGCCATTGCCCGCGGCGGCGCCGACAGCGGCGAGACGGTGCGCATCGAGTCGCACGAGGGGCGGTTTTTGGCCTGGGCCGCTTTCAGCCCGCGCTCGCGCATCCGGGCGCGGGTGTGGAGCTTTGACGAGGCCCAGCGCATCGACGCCGCCTTTGTTGCCGAGCGCATCGACCGCGCGGTGTCTGCGCGCGAGCTGTTTGACATCCAAAGCGACGGCGTGCGGCTGATTCACGGCGAGTCCGACGGCCTGCCCGGTCTGGTGGTCGATCGCTACGGCGATGTGCTGGTGGCCCAGTTCACCAGCTGCGGCAGCGAACGCTTCAAGCCGGTGATCGCCCGCGCCTTGCTTGAGCGCACCGGCCTTGAGCATCTGTATGAGCGCTCCGATGCCAGTGTGCGCCAGCTCGAGGGCCTGGAGGAGACTTGCGGCTGGCTGGCGGGCGAGGGTTCGACGCAGTGGGTGATCCGCGAGCACGGCTGGCGGCTGGGCCTGGACATCGCACGTGGACACAAGACCGGCTTTTACCTGGATCAGCGCGACAGCCGGCAGCGGTTTTTTCAGTGGACACGCCAGCGCGGCTTTGCCTCGGTGCTCAACTGTTTTTGCTACACCGGCGGCTTTACCGTGGCGGCGCTGGCCGGCGGCGCCGGCCACGTGCTGTCCATCGACTCGTCGGCGCCGGCGCTGCAGCAGGCCACGGCCAATGTGCAGCTCAATGGCCTGCCTATCGAGCGCGCCGAGATGCTCGATGCCGATGTCAACGCCAGCTTGCGCCAGTTTGTGCAGCAAGGCCGGCGCTTTGATGCCATCGTGCTCGATCCGCCCAAGCTGGCCCCCACCGTGGCCCATGCCGAGCGCGCGGCGCGGGCCTACAAGGACCTCAACCGCCTGGCTTTGCAACTGCTGCAGCCGGGCGGCTTGATGATGACGTTTTCCTGCTCCGGCGGCATCAGTGCCGATCTGTTTCACAAGATCGTGGCTTCGGCCGGCGCCGATGCGGGCGTCGATGCCTTCATTTGCGAGCGCCTCGGGGGCGCCCCAGACCATCCGATGACGCTGCGCTTTCCTGAGGGCGAATACCTCAAGGGTCTGACGGTGGTGCGCAAACCTTAAGGGCCAAGGCCGGCGCCTGCAGCCTCAAGGCTGAGCTGGGCGGCCCGCGTCGGCTCGCACTACACTGGCTCCTTTCCGCGGGCTACAAAGGGCCTCGTGCCGGCACGGCCCGCAGGGCGGCCCGTGCATCGGACACCGCCCCAACGCCAAAAAAATACTGCCAACATGAGCCTCATTCCTGTCACCATCCTCACCGGTTTTCTGGGCTCGGGCAAGACCACGCTGCTCAAGCGTTTGCTCACCGAGACCCATGGCCACAAGATCGCCGTGATCGAAAACGAATTCGGCGAGGAAAACATCGACAACGAGATCTTGGTCTCCGACACCCAAGAGA
>JBILGP010000168.1:0-4958 GCA_044350985.1 Polaromonas sp.
GGACCGAACAGGCCAAGTTCCGCGAGGCCGGTGAAAAGACCATGGCCGAGACTGCCAAGCTCGCGGCTGCAGCCAAGACGGGCAACCTGGACGCGCTCAAGGCCGCGTTTGGCGCCACAGCCGGGTCGTGCAAAGCCTGCCACGACGCGTACCGCGGTCAGTAAGGCGACGCGCTGCGCGCTGCTGTTTAGCTGCCCCTGCGGGCGGACAAGCATGCACGGGCTGCACAGGCCATTGGGCCGTGCAGCCCTTTTAGCTTTCGCTCAAGAGTTTGTCGATCAGTTGGTGCATCGCGACAAAGTCGGGCTCGCCCACGTACTGCTTGACGATCTCTCCGCGCTTGTTGACCAAAAAGGTGGTGGGGGTGATCTTGACGTCGCCCCAGGCCTTGGCCACCGCACCGGTGTTGTCGATCGCCACCTTGAAGGGCAGCTGCCGGCTTTGGCTGAAGTTGACCACATAGGCCGGCGGGTCGTAGCTCATGGCCACTGCCAGGGTCTCGTAGCCACGGGCCTGAAACTGCTGATGAGTCTGCACCAGCTTGGGCATTTCCGCCACGCAGCTGATGCAGCTGGTGGCCCAGAAATTGATCAGAAACACCTTGCCGCGCAGGGCCTGCGTGCTGGTCTGGCTGCCGTCAAGCAGCACAAAGCGGGTGTCGGGTGCCGCCTGCTTCGTCGAGCAAGCAGGCACCAGCGCCGCCAGTGCGAAGGCGGTCAGCATCGATCGGCGGCCAAGAGCTTGGGACGGATTCGCGCGGGACATCTTGGCAGTGTAGCGAGCCGCCGCAATCCTTGAAAGCCGTTTTCGGTCCAGCCCTACGGCCCATCTGCTGATTGCTTTTCGCTCTGCCGCGCCGCTCTATTGCCGCTTGCTTGAACGTCAGACCGTGCCCTGGGCCTTGAGTTCGTCGAGCTGCGCCTGGCTGTAGCCCAGCACGCTGCGCAGCACCTCGTCGGTATGCTGGCCCAGAAGCGGCGGTGGCAGGCCGCCGCTGCTGGGCCCGCGCACGGGTGTGGCGCTGAGCTTGATCGGGCTGGCGACCAGGCTCAGGTCATGGCGCACCGGGTGCGCCCAGTGGCTGACCATGCCGCGCTCTTGCACCTGCTGATCGGCAAACACCTCGGCCAGGTTGTTGATCGCACCGCACGGCACTTTGGCCGCCTCCAGCGCCGCCAGCCAGTCGGCTTTGCGGCGGGTTTTGAGCAGGGCTTCGAGCAGCGGCACCAGTTCGCCGCGGTGGACCACACGCTGGCGGTTGGTGGCAAAGCGCGGATCGCTGGCCAGATCGGGTCGGCCGGCCACCTCGCAGAATTTGGCGTACTGGCCATCGTTGCCCACTGCCAAAATCAGGTGGTCGCGGCTGCCGTCGGCTGCCGGCGCCACCTCGAACACCTGGTAGGGCACGATGTTTTGATGCGCATTGCCCATGCGCGTTGGTGTTTTGCCGCTCACCAAGTAATTGGCGCCCAGGTTGGCCAGCATCGCCACTTGGGTGTCGAGCAGGGCCATGTCGATGTGCTGGCCTTGGCCGCTGCGCTCGGCGTGCCTCAGCGCGGCCAAGATGGCCACCGTGGCGTACATGCCCGTCATCAGGTCGGCCACCGCGACGCCGACTTTTTGCGGCCCGCCGCCGAGGTCGTCGCGCTCGCCCGTCACGCTCATCAGGCCGCCCATGCCCTGGATGGCGTAGTCGTAGCCGGCGCGCTCGGCGTAGGGCCCGCTCTGCCCAAACCCGGTGATGGAGCAATACACCAGGCGGGGGTTGAGGGCTTGCAGGCTGGCAAAGTCCAGTCCATAGCGTGCCATGTCGCCGACCTTGAAGTTCTCGACGAACACATCGCAGTGGCGCACGAGGTCGCGGATCAGGGCCTGCCCGGCCGGCTGGGCGATGTCGCAGGTCAGCGAGCGCTTGTTGCGGTTGGCGCCCAGGTAGTAGGCGGCTTCGCGCGATTCGTGGCCACCATCGTCCTGGAGAAACGGCGGGCCCCATCCGCGGGTGTCGTCGCCGTGCACGGGCCGCTCGATCTTGATCACATCGGCCCCCAGATCGGCCAGGTTCTGCGTGCACCAGGGGCCGGCGAGCACGCGTGAGAGATCGAGCACGCGGACGTCTTGCAAAGAGTTCATGACCTGATTGTGGCGCAGCGGCTGTGGCAGCGCCAAGCGGCGGCTCTGCGGGCCGAATGCCTGTACAGTCCCGAGGTGTCTACGTTTCGTCTGTCCTCCCGGGCGCTGCCTTTGCTGCTGTCTTGTTGGCTGCTGGCCTGCAGCCCTGCCCTCAACTGGCGCGAGGTGCGCCCCGACGGCGTAAACCTGACCCTGCTGCTGCCCTGCAAGCCCGATCGGGCCAGCAAGACGGTGCGCCTTGATGGGCGCGATACCGTTTTGTCCATGACCGGCTGCGAGGCCGACGGCGCCATGTTTGCGCTGGCACGCACCGATGTGGCCGATGCCAGCCGCGCCGCGCAGGTGCTGGCTCAGTGGCAGAGCCTGACGCTGGCGCACATGCGCGCATCGCAGCCGGTGACCCAGAACGCCCAGGTACCCGGCGCCGATGCCCTGCCCCAGCCGGTGGTGGTGTCAGCCCGGGGCAGCCATCCCGATGGTCAGGCCGTTGAGGGCCGAGCCCTGTACTTTGCGCGCGGATCGCAGCTGTTTCAGGCGGTGGTGTATGCGCCGCGCGTCTCGAGCGAAGCGGCCGAGACGTTTTTTGCCAGCTTCAAGTTCCCGTGAGCGCACCGGTCTCAGAAGCAGCAGGCCACCCCGAACGGCTGTTCGGGCGCGGCGCCGTGCTGGTGTTCGTCGCCTTTGCCCTGGGCTACTTCAGCTCGGCCGTGGTGAGGGCGGTGATCGCCACGCTCTCGCCAGTGCTCACGCAGGAGTTTGGCCTGACGGCTGGCGATCTGGGCTTGCTGGGCGGCGGATTTTTTCTCGGTTTTGCCAGCACGCAGTTGCTGCTGGGCGCCTGGCTGGACCGCTACGGCCCGCGCCGGGTGGCGGTCTGCTTTCTGGCGGTTGCGGTGCTGGGCTGCCTGGCCTTTCCGTTGTCCCAAAACTTTGCTGGGCTGCTGGCCTCGCGGGTCTTGTTGGGCATCGGGGTGAGCGCCTGTCTGATGGCGCCGCTGACCGGTTTTCGCCGGTGGTACGAGCCCGCGCACATGTTGCGGGCCAATTCCTGGATCTTGATGGTTGGCTCGCTGGGTATGGTGGCTGCTACTTTGCCGGTGCAGTGGTTGCTGCCTCTGCTGGGCTGGCGCCCGCTTTTTTGGGGCATGGCCGCCTTGCTGCTGCTGGCCATGGTGCTGATTGCGCGCCTCGTGCCGCCGCTCCTGCCTGCGCCCGCCGGGCAGGTGCAGCCCCCCGCCGGTTATGGCGCGGTCTGGCGCAGCGCGACTTTTCGGCGTTTGTTGCCGGTGGCTTTTTTCATCAACGGCGGCTTGATTGCCTTGCAGACACTTTGGCTGGGCCCCTGGCTCACCCGCGTGGTCGGTTTGACTCCGTTGCAGGCGGCAGGGGGCTTGTTTTCGATCAATGTGGCCAGCTTGCTGGCTTTTTCGGTCTGGGGCTTGGTCATGCCTGGCTTGAGCCGGCGCGGCTGGACGGTCGAGCGCTTGCTGCGCCTGGGCTTGCCGCTGATGCTCACGGTGCTGGCCATCAATCTGGCTTTGGGCAGCCGGGCCGGCTGGCCTGCCTGGGCGGTGTTTATTGTGCTGGCCAGTGTGGTGTCGCTGGCGCAGCCTGCGCTGGGTATGACTTTTGCGCCGGCCTTGGCCGGCCGGGCTTTGTCGGCCTACAACCTCGCATGTTTTCTGGGAATTTTTGTCATTCAGTGGGGCATCGGTCTGATGATCGACGGCCTGCAAGGTCTGGGCTGGAGCTCAGTAGCAAGCTTTCAGGGCGCATTTGGCCTTTATGGCTGCTGCGCCCTGGCCGCCTTGCTGCATTTCCGGCGTAGCAGCGCGGATAATCAACTGTCATGAACGGCATTTTGGTGATTGCGCATGCGCCCCTGGCCTCGGCCATGGGCCGCTGCGTCTCGCATGTGTTCAGCGATCCGCCGCGCTGCTTTGCCGTGCTCGATGTGCAGCCCAATGTGCCGCCTGAGGAGACGCTGGAGCAGGCCCGCCTGGTCATGGGGCAGCTGGGCTGCCCGACCTGTTTGGTGATGACCGATATCTTTGGTGCCACGCCCTGCAATGTGGCGCAAAAATTGGTCGACGGTGTGACCAGCAAGCTCCTGACCGGCCTGAATCTGCCGATGCTGCTGCGCGCACTGTCCTATCGCGAGGACAGCCTCGATGCCCTGGTGGCCCGCACCCTGGCCGGTGCCAGTCAAGGTGTCATGCAGGTGGCGGTGACGGCGCCACAAAATCAAAACCGACGCAGCCATGATCAAGACCAGCGTGACCATCAGCAATAAACTGGGCCTCCACGCCCGTGCCTCGGCCAAGCTGACCAAGCTGGCCGGCAGCTACCCCTGCGAGGTCTGGATGAGCCGCGGCGAGCGGCGTGTCAATGCCAAGAGCATCATGGGCGTGATGATGCTGGCCGCCGGCCTGGGCAGCACGGTCGAGCTGGAAACCAGCGGTGAGCGTGAGCAGGAGGCGATGGACGCGCTGCGTGCGCTGATTGACGACAAGTTCGGTGAGGGCCAATGAGTTTTTCCATCCACGGACTGGCGGTCTCACGCGGCATCGCGATTGGCCGGGCCGTGCTGGTGGCCTCCAGCCGTGCCGATGTGGCGCATTACTTCATCGAGCCCGAGCAGGCTGAGCAGGAGGTGCAGCGCATCCGGCTTGCGCGCGATTTTGTGATGGAGGAAATCAGTCGGGTGCAGCGCGAACTGCCCAGCGATGCCCCGGCCGAGTTGGCCGCGCTGCTCGACGTGCACCTGATGCTCTTGCAAGATGAGCAACTGTCGGCCGGTGTCAAGCACTGGATCGTGGAGCGTCACT
>JBILGP010000169.1:0-4956 GCA_044350985.1 Polaromonas sp.
ATAGTTGGGGGCCGAGCAGCCGTCGGTGCCGGCGGCCATCTCATCGCTCTTGAGTTCCATCAGCCGCGCCAGTTCGCGCGCGATGGCCTGCTGCAGCGGATGCTCGGCAGCCAGGTAGGTGTCCAGCGGCAGCCCGTGCTGCACGCAGTAGGCCAAAAAGCCGGCATGCTTGCCGCTGCAGTTGTGGTGCCGCTCGTCGTAGGGCCCGCCAGACCCCTTGACGCCCAGCTCCACAAAGTAAGGCGTGTGGCAGCCGCACTGCAGGCGCTTGTAGCCCAGGCGCGAGGCGGCCAGCAGGCGGTCGACCTGGGCCACATGGCGGTCTTCGCCGTTGTGGGAGGCGCACAGCAAGGCCAGCTGCGCGTCATCGAGCTTGAAGTGCTCGGCGCCGCCTGCCTCCATGAAAGGCAGCGCCTGAAAGGGCTTGAGGGTCGAGCGGGTGAAGGTCAGCTGCTGCACATGGCCTGCGCTGGCCAGCAGGCGCCCGCCGGCATCGACCACAGCCACCGCGCCAAAGTGCACGCACTCGGCCAGGCCGCCGCGTTCGGTTTGAATCAAAGGGGTCCAGTTCATCCCCCTAATTTTGCGTCGGATTGCGCGCGCAGCTTGAGGCAAGGCACTATCGTGCCTCTTGTGTGGCAGCCGCGCCCTCGCGGCGATAAGGCGCTGGATCGAGCGCGGCGCTTGAGACCGCTTAGAACCTGGGCAGATCGGGGTGCCGGATCGCGCCGGCACGCACCAGCATCCGGCCGTATTCGGCGCAGCGGTTGAGCGTGGGGATGACCTTGCCCGGATTGAGCAGGCCCTGCGGATCGAAGGCGCGCTTGATCGCGAACATCTGCTCGTTTTCTTCGGCCGAGAACTGCACGCACATGCTGTTGACCTTCTCGATGCCCACGCCGTGCTCGCCAGTGACGGTGCCGCCCATGGCGACGCTGGTCTCCAGGATGTCGGCGCCAAACTGCTCACAGCGCCTGAGCTGGTCGGCATCGTTGGCATCAAACAAAATCAGCGGATGCAGGTTGCCGTCGCCGGCATGAAAGACATTGAGGCACTTCAGGCCGTACTTGACCTCCATCTGCGCAATGGCCTGCAAGATGTCGGCCAGGCGCTTGCGCGGAATGGTCGAGTCCATGCACATGTAGTCGGGGCTGATGCGCCCCGAGGCCGGAAAGGCGTTCTTGCGCCCGCTCCAAAATTTCAGGCGCTGGGCTTCGTCGCGGCTGACCGTGATTGCCGTGGCTCCGGCGGCCGTCAGCACCGCGCTCATGCGGCCGATTTCCTCTTCCACCTCCTCGGGCGTGCCGTCGCTTTCGCACAGCAAGATGGCTGCAGCGCTGAGGTCGTAGCCGGCGTGCACAAAGTCTTCGACGGCGGCCGTCATGGGCCCGTCCATCATTTCCAGCCCGGCCGGGATGATGCCCGCTGCAATCACCGCGGCCACCGCCTCGCCGGCCTTGCGCACGTCGTCAAAGCTGGCCATGATGCAGCGCGCCAATTGCGGCTTGGGCACCAGCTTGACGGTGACCTCGGTGGTTACGGCCAGCATGCCTTCGCTGCCGGTGACCAGGCTGAGCAGGTCGTAGCCGGGTGCATCGAGCGCGGTGCTGCCGATCTCGATCGGCTCGCCCGCGACGGTGTAGCCCTTGACCTTGAGCAGGTTGTGCACCGTCAAGCCGTACTTGAGGCAATGCACGCCGCCGGAGTTCTCGGCCACATTGCCGCCGATGGTGCAGGCGATCTGGCTCGATGGGTCGGGTGCGTAGTACAGGCCGTAGGGCGCCGCCGCTTCCGAGATGGCCAGGTTGCGCACGCCGCATTGCACGGTGGCGGTGCGACTGACCGGGTCGATCTGCACAATCTGGTTGAACTTGGCCAGCGACAGCGTCACGCCCAACCCGTGCGGCATGGCCCCACCCGACAGCCCCGTACCGGCACCGCGTGCAACCACCGGCACGCCCAGCGCATGGCAGGTCTGCAGCACCGCTTGCACCTGGGCGTCGGTCTCGGGCAGCGCCACCACCAGGGGGCGCTGGCGGTAGGCGGTCAGGCCGTCGCACTCGTAGGCGGTGGTGTCTTCGGTATGCCACAGCAGCGCGTGCGCCGGCAGCGCTTTTTTCAGCGCGGCCACCACCTGCGCCTGGCGCGCGGCGCGCTCGATCGATTGGGACTGCAAGGGGCTCGGGGGTGCGTTCATGGCGGGGCTCCTGGGACGCCCACTGTAGCCGAAGGGGCGACGGGCCGGCGTGAGGAAATTTTCAGCCCGTTGTGAAGGCGCGCTACGGCTCGGCTCGCTCTAAAGTGCGGCCTGCCGGAGCCACTGCGCAAACGCATGGCACTCCCAGCGCTCCATCGCGCCGGTGCGCCAGCACAGGTAGTGCGCGTGGGGGCTGGGCACGGTGTCGGCGAACAGGCGAATCAGCGAGCCGTTGTCCAGCCAGGGGGCGCCGAGCTTGAGGCGCACCAGGGCCACGCCCATGCCGGCGGCGGCGGCGTCGCACATCAGCCCGATGTCGTTGAACTGCGAGCCCTCGGCTGGTTCGGGCCAGTCGAGGTGGCAGGCGGCAAACCAGGTGCGCCAGGGCTCGAGCGGCGAGCGCAGCAGGGGCTGGTTTTGCAGATCCTGCGCTGCCTCAAAGGGCC
Source organism: Polaromonas sp. (assembly GCA_044350985.1). Taxonomy (GTDB): domain Bacteria; phylum Pseudomonadota; class Gammaproteobacteria; order Burkholderiales; family Burkholderiaceae_C; genus Polaromonas. The sequence continues at coordinate 2,644 of JBILGP010000169.1, forward strand.
CGTGCTCGCGCACGAAAGCTGGCGAGGCCAGGGGTGTGACCTCGTCTTTGACCAGGCAGACGTGCTCCACATCGGCGTAGCGGCCGCTGCCAAAGCGGATCATCAGGTCGGCGTCTTCAGCCACCACGTCGAGCAGCGGGATCGACACCTGCAGCGTCAGGTCGATCTCGGGGTAGGCCTCGGTGAATTGGCGCAGGCGCGGGATCAAAATGGCGCGGGCAAAGGTGGGCGTGACCGCCACGCGCAGCCGCCGCTTGCCCGGCGTGGCGCTCTGGCCGCTGGCGCCGGGAAACTTTTGCAGGGTGGCCAGACCTTCGCGCACATGGCCCAGGTATTCGATGCCTTCGGTGGTGAGCGAAAAATCGGCGCGACCGAAGAGCTTGGTGCCCAGGATCTGCTCGAGCTGCTTGACGCGGTGGCTGACCGCGCTGGGCGTCACAAACAACTCGTCGGCCGCTTGGGTGACGCTGCGCAAGCGGGCCAGCGCCTCAAAGGTCAGCAGGCACTGGATGGGCGGGATGCGTCGGGCAGCGCCTGGCGGCAAGCTCATGGCGTGGGCGGCGGCGCCTTACTTGAAGACCACCGTCTTGTGGCCGTTGAGCAGCACCCGGCGCTCGCTGTGCCATTTGACGGCGCGCGCGAGCACCAGGCTTTCGGTGTCGCGGCCCAAAGCGGTGAGGTCTTCGACGGTCTGGCTGTGCTCGACCCGGGCCACATCCTGCTCGATGATCGGGCCTTCGTCGAGGTCTGCGGTGACATAGTGGGCTGTTGCACCAATGAGCTTGACGCCGCGGGCATGGGCCTGGTGGTAGGGGCGCGCGCCCTTGAAGCTGGGCAGGAAGCTGTGGTGGATGTTGATCGCCCGGCCAGCGAGCTTGTGGCACAGGCCGTCAGACAGGATCTGCATGTAGCGCGCCAGCACCACCAGGTCGGCGCCCTCGCGCTCGATGATCTCGTACTGCCGCGCCTCGGCTTCGGCCTTGGTGGCCGCCGTCACCGGGATGTGGTGAAACGGCACGTTGTAGCTCGCTGCAAGCTGATAAAAGTCGCGGTGATTGGAGATGATGGCCCGCACATCGAGCTTGAGCAGACCCGATTTCCAGCGAAACAGCAGGTCGTTGAGGCAGTGGCCCTCTTTGCTCACCATGATCACGGTTTTCATGGCTTCGCTGGCCGGCGTGATGCGCCAGCGCATCGCAAAGCCCAGGGCCAGAGCCGCAAATTCTTGCTGGAGCTGCTCGAGCGGCATGGCGCAGCCAAAACCCACCCGCATGAAAAACAGGCCCGTGGCGTCTTCGTCCTTGTCGTCGGCGTACTGCGCCGCATCCAGTATGTTGCCGCCGCGCTCAAACAAAAAACCCGAGACGGCGTGGACGATGCCGGGTCGGTCGGCACACGAGAGGTTGAGGATATAAGTGGGGCTCATGGGCCGGTATTGTCGCAAATGGCCCTGCTGCAAGCTCGCGCGCTGGCTTGCCCAGTGCCAAAATCGAGCCCCCACGGGCCGCAGGCCTGCGATGCCAAGGAGACTTCGGTGGCTTACCCTGACTTGAACATGGAGCATCAATGGCTCCCATTCACGCCCAACCGCAGCTTTGCCCAAAACCCGCGCGTGTTCGTGGCTGCCGACGGCATGCATTTCACCACCCACGACGGCCGCCAGGTGCTCGATGGCATCGCCAGCCTGTGGTGCGTGGTGGCCGGCCACAACCGTCGACCGATCAACGAAGCGATCAAACGCCAGCTTGACACGCTCGACTACGCGACGGCTTTTCAGGCGAGCAACGACCAGGCCTTCAAGGCCGCCGAGATGATCGCGGCCATGGCGCCGGGCGATCTGAACAAGGTGCTGTTTTGCAACTCGGGGTCGGAGGCGGCCGACACCTCGCTCAAGGTGGCGCTGGCCTATCACCGCGCGCGTGGCGAGGGCCATCGGCATGTGTTCATCGGCCGCGAAAAAGGCTACCACGGGGTCAACTTTGGCGGCATGAGCGTGGGCGGCTTGCCGGCCAACCGCAAGGTCTATGGCGCGCAGCTGCTGCCGCGGGTGGACCACATGCGCTTCATTCATGATCCGGTCGGGCATGCGTTCATCCACGGCCGCGAGCCGGTGTGGAGCGAAGACCCCTTGCTCGAGCTCGAGCAGCGCATCTTGCCGCTGCACGACCCGAGCAACGTGGCGGCCATCATCGTCGAGCCGGTCGCTGGCAGCGCCGGTTGGTACATCCCACCCCAAGGCTATCTCAAGCGCTTGCGCGAAATTTGCGACCGGCACGGCATCTTGCTGATTTTTGACGAGGTCATCACCGGCTT
>JBILGP010000171.1:0-4955 GCA_044350985.1 Polaromonas sp.
GATGCGGTGTTCTTTGGCGGGATGGACCCGCAGGCCGGCCCGATGCTGCGCCAGATGGAGCAACTGGGCATGGGCAATGTGCGCTATTTCGGTGGCGACGGCATCTGCACCGCCGAGATCGCCAAGCTCGCAGCGGGCGCCAGGACCCTCAACAACGTGGTGTGTGCCGAAGGCGGCGCCTCGCTGGCCAAGATGCCTGGCGGCGAAGCCTGGAAAAAGCGCTACGACGCCAAGTACCCAGGCCAGTTCCAGGTCTACAGCCCCTACACCTACGACGCCACCTTCGTGCTGGTCGATGCGATGAAGCGGGCCAATTCGGTTGACCCCAAGGTCTACACCGACCAGTTGCCCAAGACCAACTTCCGCGGCGTGACCAGCGTGATCTCTTTTGAGACCAACGGCGAGCTCAAGAACCCGGCCTTCACGCTCTACACCTACAAGGACGGCAAGAAGGTGCCGCTGTAATCGCAGCAGCCCTGTAACGCAAAAAAGCCACCCTGCGGGGTGGCTTTTTTGTCGTCTGTACTTGGCTGATCTGAGCTATTGGACGTAGACGCCGCCGTCGGCAATCAGGGTTTCGCCGTTGACAAAGCTGGAGGCCGCACCGAGCAGGAACAGCATCGGGCCGACCATGTCGATGGGCTGGGCCATGCGTTTCATGGGCACCCGCTTGGCGTACTCCTCCTGGCTGATGCCCTCGAAGATGACTTCGCGGCCGGTGCCGCCGAGCAAGAAGGCGGTGTCGGTCAGCCCCGGCGCCAGCGCATTGACGCGAACGGCCGGTGCGTTTTCCCGGGCCATGGCCTTGACCAGCGCCACGATGCCTGCCTTGGCCGCACCGTAGTGCCCGTAGCGTTTGACCACGTCGCTGGCCAGGGTCGAGGCCACACACACCATTGAGGCGCCGCCTCCGCGCGCACGCAGCAGCGGCAGCGCCGCTTTCGCACACAGGTAATGGGTGCGCAGATTGCCCGCGATGACCTCGTCAAAGACTTCGACCGGCAAGTCCTTGAGGGTTTCAAAACCCTTGAAGAAGCCAGCCAGGTTGACAAAGCCATCGAGCACAGGCCAGCGCGCAGCCAACTCGGCAAAGGCGCGCTCGACGCTGTCGGTGCGGCTGCCATCGACCTCCAGGGCCCAGACGCCCTCGGGCGGGGGATGCTGGGCCAGCGAGGTCTGCAGGTCGAGCACCGCCACCTCGACGCCGGTTTGCACCAGCGCCTGCACCAGCGCCCGGCCCATGCCGCCGCAGCCTCCGACCACAGCCACGCGCGCGCCGGCGGCCGGACCGAGCCGGGCCGGATCGAAAGGCGCCGCGCTCATGCGCGGGCCCTCGTGCTCGGGCGGCCGGGCCGCAGCCTCATTTGAGCACCGGCGAGACGGACCGCCAGGTGCCATTGCGCAACTGGTCGACCGTGATCAGCTCGGGGTCAAAGTGGTTGTTCTTGAAGCTGGCTGCGCCCAAGAAGACCGGGTGGCTGGAGGTGGTCGACTGCAGGGCTCGCGTCATGGAGTCGGCGGTCAGGCTGCGGCCGGCCGCTTGCAAGCCGCGCACAAACCAGTCGGCGTAGGCGTAGGCCAGGTAGGCGTTCTCGTCAGGCTCCATGTTGAAGCGCTTTTTGTACGAGTCGGCCCATGCCTTGTCTGCGGCTGCTGCATTGTTGGGGTCCAGGATCTTCCAGGTGCCCACGCCATACAGGCCCTCGACCGCGTCCTTGCCCAGCTTGGCCACGATCATGGTGCGGCCCGGGTTGCCGGTAAGAACGGCCACGTTGTTCCAGCCGATCTTCTTGATCTCGGTCATCATGCCCACCGTCTCGCGGGTGATCGTGGCCATGACGATCAGGTCGACGCCGGCCGCTCTCATGCGGGCCACCTGGCTTGAAAAGTCAATTTCGCCAGGCTTGTACGACGCCTCGGCCGCCAGTTCCATCTTCTTGGCCGCCATCGCGCTCTTGACCCCGCGGCCAATCAGATCGCCAAAGGGGCCTTCCATGTAGACCCAGCCAACTTTCTTGAAGTTGGGATTTTGGTCGAGCAGCCAGGTCAGGCCGGTGTGGGTGGTGGTGTGATAGTCCGGAACGGTGGTGAACAGGCGCGGGCTCTTGCCCGAAATCTGTTGCAGCACCGCCGAGGCGGCCCAGGGTGCGAAGTAGATGACGCCCTCGTCGACCGCGCGCTTGACGACGGCCGCATTGGTGCCCGAGCCGAACGGGTTGACGATGGCAAAGACATCATCTTTGCGGATGAGCTTGTCGACCGAGCGCACCGCTTGCTGCGGCTGGCTGGCGTTGTCCTCGACGATGAAGCGGATGCGCCGGCCGTGGATGCCGCCGGCTTCGTTGACCTCGTCAAAACGCATCTGCGTGCCGTTGCGCAGTTGCGGCATGCCCGCTGCGACCGGGCCAGAAAGGTCCATGTGCGTGCCGATCACGATCTCCTTGTCGCTCACGCCGCCAGCCTGCGCGCTCAAGGGCAGCGCCGCTGCGCTCAGGGTCACGATGGCTGAGGCCAGCCAGTGTCGTTTGCTTGGGTTCATGACAGTCTCCTCTTCGGTTGTGGTTGGAAAATCAAAAAGTCTTGCAGGGGTATGCATCAGTCCGGGTACATGGTGGCAATCAGGCCCGCGTATTTGGCCGTCACCACCTTGCGCTTGAGCTTCATGGTTGGGGTGAGTTCTTCGTCCTCGGCGGTCAGCAATTGGTCGATCACGCGAAACTGCTTGATCTGCTCGACCCGTGCGAGCCGCGCATTGACCGCCTCGATTTCCGCGCCTATGAGTTGCAGCACCTCGGGCGCGCGCGTCAGGCTGGCAAAGTCGGTGTAGGGAATTTGGCGGTCTTGCGCAAACTGCGCCACGTTGTCCGGATCGATCATCACCAGGCAGGTGATGAAACGCCGGGCCTCGCCGATCACTACGGCATCGGAAATGTAGGGGCTGAACTTGACCTGGTTTTCGATCAAGCTGGGCGTGATGTTCTTGCCGCCCGAGGTGATGATGATGTCCTTGATCCGGTCCTTGACCCGCAGATAGCCCTCGTCGTCGATCTCGCCGCAGTCGCCGGTGTGCAGCCAGCCTTGCGCATCGATGGTCTCGGCCGTCTTCTCTGGCAAATTCCAGTAGCCCGCAAACACATTGGGCCCGCGCACCAAGATCTCCTCGTCGGCACCGATACGCACCTGCGTGCCCAGCGCCTTGACACCGGCCGCGCCGATTTTGATGCGCTCGACCGGTGTGGCGGTGCAAAAGCCACAGGTCTCAGTCAGGCCGTAAGACTCGATCAGATCGATGCCGATGGACATGTACCACTTGAGCAGATCGGGCGGCACGGGCGCCGCGCCAGTCAGCGCCGTCTTGACCTGCGAGAGGCCGAGAAAACTGCGCAGGTTGTGGAACACCAGGCTGGCCATTGCCTTGTAGAGCCCCTGACGCCACCAGGGCACCGGGCGCCCGGCCAGTCGCTCTTGGGCCAGGGCAGCGCCCTCGGCAATCACCAGGCGATAGGCCCAGCGCGCCGGCGCGACGGCGTCCTTCATGGCCAGCGTGACCTGCGAGTACATCTTTTCCCAAAAGCGGGGCGGTCCGAACAGCAGGTGCGGCATGACCTCGCGCGCGTCGTTGAAGACGGTGCCTGAGTTCTCCGGGAAATGCACGATGGGCCCGATGGCCAGCGGGTTGTAGACCGTGCCCATGCGCTCGGCGATGTGACACAGCGGCAAAAACGACAGGGTCCGGTCGCCCGGGCCGATGCGCAGGTACTGTGGCGCACTGGCGACCTGAAAGACCAGGTTGCGGTTGGCCACCATGGCGCCCTTGGGCTGACCGGTGGTGCCCGAGGTGTAGACCAAAAACGCGATTTGATCGGCCTGGCCCGCCTCGATCGCCGCCTCAAAGCTTTGGGCCTGCTGCGCCTGCGCCGCCAGCGCAAGGCCGCGCCCGACAAAATCGGTCCAGGTGCTCACTTGGGGGTCTGAGAGCTTGCGCAGACCCTCCAGATCGATCACCACGATGCGCTGCAGGTGGGGGCACTGCGCGCGCACGGCCAGCGCCTTGTCGAGTTGCTCCTGGTTTTCGACGATGAGCACACGCGCCTGGCTGTCTTGCAAAATGAAGGCCACCTGCTCGGCCGACGCAGTGGGGTACAGGCCCACCCCGATGAGGCCCATGGCCTGCGCCCCCATGTCCGCGTACAGCCATTCGGGCCGGTTTTCCGCCAGGATGGCCACGCTCTGGCCCGGCTGCAGGCCCTGATCGACCAGGGCCAGGCCGACAGCGCGCGCTTGTTCGTAGTAGCCGGCCCAGGTCACCGTGTGCCAGATGCCTTTTTTCTTGTGACGCAGCGCCGCCTGCGTGGCCCACTGGCGGCAGCGCAGGCGCCAGAGTTTTTGCGGCGTGTCGCAGCCTTCGAGCGGCTGCGGCGCTGCGGTGTCGTCCTTGGGGTCTTGCCTTGCTGTGGACATTGCTGCTATCGCCAGGTTTTGCGCCGCCGCCAGCGCTGCTTGCCTTGGTCGCCTTCGGCGCGCGCCGATGCGGCGCCCAGGTAGAAGTCCTTCACATCCTCTTTCTCGAGCAGCACCTGGCAGGGCCCGGCGGCCACGACCCGGCCAAGCTCCATGATGTAGCCGTGCCGTGCGGTGTGCAGCGCGATCGCCGCGTTTTGCTCCACCACCAAGATGGACATGCCCGTTTCTTGGTTGATGCGAGCGACGATGCGAAAGATCTCACGGGTGAGCAAGGGCGACAGGCCCAGCGAGGGCTCATCGAGGAGCAAGACGCTGGGGTCGGCCATCAAGGCCCGACCGATGGCCAGCATCTGTTGCTCGCCGCCCGAGAGCAGGCCGGCGGCCTGGTGTTCGCGCTCGAGCAACCGGGGAAACCATTGGTAAACGCGTTGCAGATCCTCGGCGGCGCCGTTGGGCGAGCGCCGGGCAAACGCGCCCATGCGCAGGTTTTC